>JALOPA010000075.1 GCA_025454125.1 Thermodesulfobacteriota bacterium | reverse complement strand
CCGGTATGGTTTCTTTGGTCTCCTTGTTGAAGGACGCGGGTTGAACCATTTGCCATGTCCATATCATGTTCACTACTCCTGCCATATTGTCCTCCTTGTTTTTGACGTTTCAGTCTCTTCGTGATCTGCACCCCGGGAGGTCTTTTCCCCGATAGGGGATCATGGGTCCCGGGGTCCTCAATTCTTGCCTCTCTTAGATCATCCCATATCCGCCGTCCACAGCCAGGAGCTGGCCTGTGATGTAGTTGGCCTCATCCGAAGCCAGGAACACAAAAGCAGGCGTCAGCTCCTCGGTCTCGCCGAACCGCTTGAGCAGGATCCGGTTCATGTAAATCTCTTTGAGCTTCTCATCCGTCGTGATCTTTTCGCTCATGTCGGTGGGCACAATGCCCAGGCTGATGACGTTCGCGCAGATGTTGTTTCGCGCCAGCTCTCTGGCCATGGACTTGGTCATGCTGATGACCCCGCCCTTGGCCGCGCTGTAGTTGATCTGACCCACGGTCCCCACCATCCCGGCCACGGAGGTGACGTTGATGATCTTTCCGCTGTTCTTTGCGATCATGTGAGGGGCCGCAGCCTGGGCGCAGCACCGCGTCCCACTGCTCCTCGGTCATCTTCAGCATCATGGCCGGCCGCGTGAACCCGGCGTTGTTCACGAGGATGTCGAGCCCTCCGAAGGCATCCGCCGTCGCCTGCGCCAGCGCTTGCGCCTCCGCCTTCTTCGCCACGTCGGCTTTGAATACTCTGGCTTGCCCTCCCAACTTCTGGATCGTCTCCAGGACCTCGTTGGCGGCCTTTTCATTGGACGTGTAGTTGACCATCACCTTGGCGCCTTCCTTGGCATAGGCAATGGCGATAGCCTTCCCGACCCCTCGACTGCTCCCTGTCACCAAAGCCACTTTATCCTTGAGTCTCATAGGCGTTTCCCCTCTTTTTTGGAATGAGATCGGTCAACCTGCGTTGCCGAAGATGGACAGTGAAGTGATTACAATATAGTTACAATATAGTTACTTGGCGCACTTTAAAAAAACACCGTGGCCATGTCAAGAAAAATTCGACGGACCGAACAGATCGTAGGAAGAAGGGCAAAGGGGATTGATTTTCGCCAACGGATCGTCTAGGTTGTTTCATCCTCAAGGACGGGAAACAAAGGATTTCCTGCTGACTCGGAGCGGGTTCCCATGGCTGCCGGTGAAAAATCGAATGATCGGATAAGAGTCGGTTTTCGCAACGCTTTTGGGCTTCTTATTCCTTATGTCAGAGACCGGCTGACCAACCAGATCAAGTCGGTCTGGCTGATCATCGTCTACCTGGTCCTCTTCCAGACTCTTGTCCTGCGAATCGCCATAACAGAGGCTGCCGTCATTGCTCTGGGCGTCGCCCTCGTGGTTGTGGGCCTCACCGTTTTCATGGAGGGCCTGCTGTTGGGTCTTATGCCGCTCGGGGAGCGGGTCGGGCTCAAACTCCCGCAGAAATCCAGTCTTCCCATCGTTTTGATCTTTGCACTGATTTTGGGGTTCCTGGCGACCTTGGCGGAGCCTTCCATCCAGATTCTCCAGACCGCCGGCCGTTCAGTAAAGGCGTGGGAGGCGCCCCTTCTTTACTTGATGCTGACCAAGCACGCTCAAGCGCTCGTGTATGCTGTCGGCATCGGGGTCGGAATAGCCATTTTGCTGGGCATGTTCCGGTTCTATCGCTCGTGGTCCTTGAAGCCCTTGATTTACTTTCTGGTGGCAGGGCTCCTTGGTTTCACGGCCTGGGCTTTCCAGGATCAAAACATGATCCACATCACGGGCCTGGCATGGGACTGCGGGGCTGTGACGACGGGGCCGGTGACCGTCCCGCTTGTGATTGCGCTTGGCATCGGGATTTCCAGGATGGTGGGTTCACAGGAATCCGGCTCCACGGGTTTCGGTTTGGTGACCCTTGCCTCCCTGGTTCCGGTTATTGCCGTGTTCCTTCTGGGCGTGTTTTACCTGCCCCTTGTTCCGGCTCCCATGAGAGAGATTGATTTCTTCAAGATGGAAAACCGCGAAAAGATAAAGCCCCTGTTTCGAACAAACGAAGAACTCATTCACTATCTCCTCCAGAACGCCACTCCTGCGGGACAGATCGCCTTTTTTGACGACAAACCCGAGAAGATGACCGAATACCTCGATCGGCTTTCCAGGAACGCTTCCATGAGAAAAGCCGTTTTCGCCGGCGACTCTGACGGTTTCTACCGCTGGGCAGCCCTCAAAGGGACAGAGGAGCAGCGCCGGATTGCCCTTTCGAGCCCGGAGTCCCCGAAACATCCGGATGCCGGCTCCTTTGCGCCTGCGGCCAAGGGCGTGAACGTGCCCGACCTCCTCAAGAGAAACCTCTCGGTTGCTCTAAAGGCCATCGGTCTCCTCACCCTTCCTCTTTTCCTGGTCCTTTTTTTGGTCCTTAGGGAGAAACTGCAGCAAGCCGATGAGGTTTTCCTGGGGCTGTTTTTCTGTATTCTGGGTTTGGGCCTTTTCAGCATCGGGATTGAACTCGGTTTGGATAAGCTGGGAACCCAGGTCGGCAACCGGATCCCTTCCTCCTTCAAAACCATTCCTCTCCAGGATCAGGAGAGGACGATTCTAGAATTCGATCCCGCTCTGGTGCAGCGATCCATCAGCCCGGACGGTCAGAAGCACGCCTTCTTTTACGCCAAAGACGGCAGCGGGTATGTCCCCGTCCCATACGATGAAAAAAGCTATAACGCCGCCAACAGAGAGTACCGGTTCACTCCCACGAGAGGCCCCCTTTTCGGGCAGGAGTGGAGTGTGGGGGGGATCGGCGTTGTTTTGTTTTTTGCTTTTGTTCTGGGATATGGGGCCACCCTTGCGGAACCGGCGCTGAATGCCATGGGCCTCACGGTGGAAGAACTCACCGCAGGGACATTCAGAAAACCCCTCCTGATGCACGCGGTGGCGGTTGGGGTCGGAATGGGCGTGGTCCTCGGAGTGGCAAAACTCATCTGGCATATTCCCCTGTGTTGGCTTCTCGCGCCCCCCTATCTGCTGCTGCTGTTCATCACGGGTGTTTCATCGGAGGAGTTCGTGAATATCGGCTGGGACAGCGCAGGGGTCACCACCGGACCGGTTACGGTCCCTCTTGTCCTGGCCATGGGGCTGGGGTTGGGTTCTCAAGTCGGAGTGACGGAGGGCTTCGGCATCCTGGCGACCGCGTCCGTGTGTCCGATCCTCACCACCCTGGCCCTCGGTCTTCTCATCGCGCGAAAGAGAAAGGCGGTTTTGACGGAATCCGTGCAAGCGACCAAGGAGGGATCTCGCCTTTGAATCTTCCTGGAAAAACGGTTTGCCGCATCACGGCCCTGCTGAACCGAAGCCTCTCCAAAGAGGTCATCGATGCGCTCAGAGAGGCAGGGGTCATCGACCTCCTCCTGATCCCTGCCCGCTCTCCGGTGAAGGAACGAAAGGGAACAGGATGGGCCTCCTTCACCGGGGGCGCCCTATCCGAGGATCCCGTGGACATTCTTTTTTTCATCGCCGACAAGGAGATGGAAATTCCGTTGCTCCACCTCATTGCTGAAAAAGCCCTGCTCCACCTTCCCGGTCGAGGTTCCGTTTTCAGCGAAGAAGTGAAGCTTGCCCTCGGTCATGACCTGTGCCAGGAAAACCGAGTCACCTTGCCCCAAACCGATACCTCGGTTCACGTGGCCGAGAGACTCGCGGGCATTTTCTGCATCGTCCAGCGAGGGTATGGAGACCATATTGCGCGCATTCCGCTGGAGTCGGGGATTTCTGTTCCCTCCATCCATTTTGGCATCGGCAAAGGCGTCCGGGACAAAATGGGTCTCCTCCGGATTACCATCCCTGCCGACAAGGAAATTATTTACACCCTCGCCAGCGCCTACGACACCGACCTCCTAATGGATCGGATGATCGAAGTCGGCAAGCTGGATCAGCCGGGCAAAGGGTTCATCTATGAGGTTCCGCTGAAACGGGGGATCGTCAACATGAAAGTGACGAGAGGAGACCAGCACCAGGCAGCGAGTATCGAACAGCTGGTGGCCGCCGTGGATCAGCTGAAAGGGGGAGCCGAGTGGCGCCGACGATCCACCGCTCTGGGCAAGAAAGGCGTCAAGAAGAGAAATTACCTTCACCATCTTGTGGATTTCACCCTGCTCTGCGATGGAGGCACGGGTGTGGACCTGGTCAAGAAAGCGTTGTCCGCCGGGGCAGCGGGCGCTACGATCGCTAACGTCAAACACATCAGGCCGGCCGATTCCCCTCTGAACGCGATCCCCCCGGTTAGAGAAGAATGCAACATGGCCGTCATGGAAGGCCAGATTGACTCTCTTCTCAGCGCGCTTCAAGGGGCGGGTGCGTTCACGGACGACTGTCACGGGCAGGTCCAGTTAAGACGGGTTTTAAGGGCGTTCACCTATTTCCCCAAATGAACCCCTTTCCGCCCGGTGAGGATTCGCTTCAGTCATGGGGATCGCTCGCTACCGATCGGCGAAAACGGTTTTTATCTCAGGCGGGATCTTCTTGCTCGCGCTGACGGCCTGCGCCCGTCCTGCCCCGGCTCCCCAGCCAGTGCCTCCCCCGCCCAGGGTTCTCTCCTTTCCTGAAGCGGAAAAGAGCAAAGGACTCAAACCTTACGTGGTGAACGGGGTCCGCTACTATCCCCTGCCCGACGCTTACGGGTTCGTGGAGTACGGGAAAGCCTCCTGGTACGGCAAGGACTTCCACGGCCGGCCCACCTCCAGCGGCGAGATCTACAACATGTACGGGAGGACGGCCGCCCACAAGCTGCTGCCCCTGGACACGGTGGTGAAGGTCACGAACCTCACCAACAAGAAGACCATCGTTCTGCCGGTCAACGACCGCGGACCCTTCGTGAAAGGCCGGGTCATCGATCTCTCCTACGGCGCGGCCCGGGACCTGGACATGATCGGCCCGGGAGTGGTGGAGGTGAAAGTCGAAGCCCTGGCTCGAGAGGTGGGCAACGTGAAAAGCGGGGACGGCTTCACGCCCCTCGTTGAAGTGCAGGATTTTCGTCGCGGCGAGTTCACCATTCAGGTGGGGGCCTTCGAAAACCGGCAGAACGCTCTCAAGCTTGCGGAACGCCTGAAAGGCAGCTTGGAAGAGGTTCGAATCATCGTGTATGAAGATGCCAGAGGCAAGACCTTCCACAGGGTGCAGGTTTCAAAATCCGACACCCTTGATGAGGCCGAGGCCATGGAGAAAAAGTTGGAAGCGATGGGTTTTGCGGACGCCTTTAAGGTGCGGATGGAGGCTCCTCGTTGATTCTCTTCCGGAGCACCCCGGAGGTCCTGAAGATCACGACCCGCCTCTCTCTCAGCTGAATGTCTGCCGCCGTCTGGGGATTCCGGCCTCGCCGGGAGGCTTTCTGTTTCACCACGAATTTGCCGAAACCGCTCACCAGAAGGTCCTCCCCTCGCGCGAGGGTCTCCTTGCAAATCTCGAAAAGCTTTTCCACGACAGAGCGGGATTGACCCTTGCTCAGTCCCACATTGTTGTAAATATCACTGATGATCTTGTCTTTGGTCAGAGACATTCGTCGATCTCCTCCCCTCGGTCAAAAGGAACTCCCGGTCCCCGGATCTTCGCCAGTCTGCCACCGTTTCGCTTTTTGAAATGAAGGGTCGAGGCCTCTTCCTGTGACGATTTCAAAAAGCTCAAGCGCTGCGAAAGGATTCTATATGAACGATTGTCCGAGGGGCTGTCAAGGTTTTTTTAGTAACCGAATTTTCGTTTCAACTTCTTGCAGACGATGGCGGGGACCAGTCCGCTCACGTCCCCCCCGAGGCTCGCCGCTTCCTTGATGATCGTCGAACTCGTGTAAAACCACTTGTAATCGGTCATCAGAAAAATCGACTGGACCTCCCGGTTCAGCTTCCGATTCATCAAGGCCATCTGAAACTCGTACTCGAAGTCCGACAGGGCGCGCAGTCCCCGGATCACCACGTTCGTCTTCTTCTGGATGACGTAGTCCACCAGCAGCCCGTTGAACGACTCCACCTCCACATGCTTCTGGTCTTTCAGCACTTCCCGGATCATCTGGATCCTCTCTTCCATGGAAAAGAGGGGGACCTTGTTGGGGTTGTTCAGAATCGCAATGACCATCTGGTCGAAGATCTTCAGCGCCCTGGCCACGACGCTGATGTGGCCGTTGGTGATGGGGTCGAAGGTTCCTGGATAGATCACCACTTTCGAGCTCATAGCTCTCCCTCGTTCCGGTATAAGGTTATTCGGGTATCTCCGTAGACTCTGGACTTGACCCCATGGAGGCAGCCGACACCGGGAGGCAGGACTTCTTTTTGTTCCGACTGGGCGACCACCGTCGCCTCGGGTGCGAGCAGGTTCAGGCCAGCGAGTTCTTCGAGAACAGCCAGGATCATGTTTTTCCGGTAGGGGGGGTCCACAAAGGCCAGGTCCGCTTTCTCCTCGGCCGCGCGGTGCCTCCGGGGAAACCCTCTCATGAGATCCTTGCGCACAAGAACCCCCTGCGATTGCAGCCCGCAGAGCGCCAGGTTTTTGGCGATCAACTCCAGGGCCTTGGGAGAGTCGTCGACAAAGAGCGCCCACTCGGCTCCGCGGCTGAGGGCTTCGATACCCAGGCTCCCGGTTCCCGCAAAAAGATCCACAACCTTTTCTCCCGTCAGATCGTGCCCGAGGAGATCAAAGATCGCTTCCCGCACCCGATCGGAGGTCGGTCGTATCTCGAGTCCTTTGAATGACGCCAGCCGCCGTCCTCTCAGCCGGCCACCGGTTATTCTCATTTAGAATCCATCCCCTCGCACATCGCTGAACCGCGAGCCAGCGAGCACCTCAGGGTTTACCAAACCGTGATGAGGAGATCAATGCGGTTCCAAAGGCTCCGGGCCTTCCTTTTCTCCGAGCCGCTTCGGCTCCGTAGCCTCCGGGGCTTGGGCCGCCTTTCTCGAAAAAGGGACTCTTCGGTAGAGCCGGTAGAACGTGACGGTCGGGCCGGACAGGATGTAGAGCGCCATGATGAGAAAGAGCATCACCATGGGTTTGTAGGCAATCACCAGAGCCACCAGAATGATGGACACAAGCACGTTGAAGGGCTTGTGGTCCTTGAGATCCAGTTTCTTGAAGCTGTAGAAGGGAATGGTGCTGACCATGAAAAAGGAAAGCGCATAGATCATGATCAGAATGGGAAGAGACCTCGTTTCCAGATCTCCCTCCACGAAGCTCACGAAAAGAACCAAAGACGCGATGAAGCAAGCCGCCGCCGGGATGGGAAGCCCCTTGAAGTAACTCGGATCCTCAACGCTTTTCTGAACGTTGAACCGGGCGAGCCGAAGCGCTCCGCACACGACGAACATGAAGGCCGCGAGCCACCCCAGCCGGCCGAAGGGGGCCAGGGCCCACTGGAAGGCAAGAAGCGCGGGGGCGACCCCAAAGGCGACCAGATCCGACAGGGAGTCAAACTCCACTCCGAACTGACTGCTCGAACGAGTCAGACGGGCCACCCTCCCGTCCAGTCCGTCCAAAATGCCTGAGAGAAAAATGGCGATGGCCGCCGCCTCGAATCTTTCGCCCATGGCGCTGATGATCGCGTAGAATCCGCAAAACAGGCTGGCTGCCGTGAACAGGTTGGGCAGGATGTAAATGCTCTTTCTCTGCTTGTCCCTGAATCGTTTTTTCCTTTTTCCTCTCATGGTAGATACCCCAGGGTTGTTATTCCCGCTTTGACGTGATGGCCCGGCTGAACCACCACACGGCTCCCTTCCGGGAGATACAGGTCCACTCTCGATCCGAACCGGATCAGGCCGAAGCGCTGGCCGGCCTGCACTTCGTCTCCCTCCCGGACCCAGCACGCAATCCGGCGGGCAATCAGCCCGGCGATCTGAACAAAAACGACGGTCTTCCCGTCTTGGGTCTCCAGAAAGAGGGTATTTTGCTCGTTCTTCTCTGAAGCCTTGTCGAGGTTCGCTGCGAAAAACGCGCCGGGTCTGTAGGAGATCTTCACGATCCGGCCCCTCGCAGGAATGCGGTTGACGTGGACATTGAAGAGGGACATGAACACGCTCACCTTCACGGCCCTCGT
>JALOPA010000074.1 GCA_025454125.1 Thermodesulfobacteriota bacterium | reverse complement strand
TGAGCGTCTTTATAAGACTCTGCCACGGCTTCGGCGAAGTCCTTCATCAGTTGCGGCGACATCTGGTTTACCGGCGGGTTGTCGATGGTGAGCACGGCAATGTGGTTCTTCAGGTCCACCTTTATCGTCGAGTAGTCTGTCCTCATAGCAGGCATCTCCTTAATAAAAGGGACAAAACAGCAAAGTGTGTCGTGCAAGAGATAAGCGGAGAGGATGTGCGAACTTCTGAAATTACGTAGAGCTTTACTCCACGCTATACAGCTAAGTCAAGAAAATTTATGTTTTTTTCTTGACACGAAAAATGATCTTCGATAAAGGATAAACATCGCTTTATACCTTTCTGCGTCCTTTCCTTCCTATATCAGTGGAGCAAAGATTGAAGATCAGTGAACTCTCACGGCGTACGAGTGTTCCTAAAGAGACGATCCACTACTATGTCCGGGAAGGGTTCATACCAAGACCCAGGAAAAAAGGTAAGAATGTATCCGACTACGACGAGAGCTTCATCGAGCGCATCCTCCTGATCAAGCAGATCCAGGACCACTTCTTCCTCCCCTTGTCCCTCATCAAGAAAATCGTTAAACAACAGAACAAGTTTCAGGAGTTGAAATCCCTGTTGGAACTGCGAATAGGCTACTTCAGTCCTCTGGACCAATTTCTTCAAAAAGAAGTGGTGGGCGAGGAGGCTTTGGCAAAGGCCACGGGGATGGCAAAGAAATGGATCAAGAAATTCGAGGAATGGGGAGTCATCTCCTCGGTCGTGCGGGAAGGGCAGAAAGTCTATTCTCAGGATGATGTCATTATCGGGAAACTGCTGGTCGATCTGGATCGTGCGGGTTTTGGGCCCAAGGACGGCGTCGATCCGGAGTCTGCGAGGCGCTACACGGATCTGTTCAGACCGATTGTTAAAATTGCCCACGGGAGTTTCATGAGTACGGAGCTCGAAAAGTTCACGGCTGAAGAAAACCTGGAAAGAGGGATTCGAGGCAGAGAGCTGATGGGAGTGTTTTTCTATCACCTCTACCGGAAACTGGTCAGGGAAGAGGACTGGTCGTTTAACAAGGCTAAAACGGGCGCTGGAAGAGACAGCGCGTCTTCGGGCATGTAGAACTTTTGTCGGCATTGAGTCAACCCTTAACCCACTGAAAGGAGATGACGTCTATGAAACGATCAAAGGCTGGATGGATGGTTATGGCGGCCCTCTGCCTTGTTCTGGCCATAGGTCTTCCTGTCTGGGCAGCGGACGTGATTAAGATCGGTGTCATCGGCCCTATGAACTTTGTCCAGGGCAAAGGACACTGGAACGGCGCCACCATGGCCGCAGAGGAGATCAATGCCAAGGGAGGCGTTCAGGTCGGCCAAAAGAAAATGAAGATCGAACTGGTCAAGGCGGACTCCAACGAGTTTCTGAACATCACGGACGCCACCAATGCCATGGAGCGCCTGATGACTCAGAACAAGGTGGACTTCGTGGTCGGCGGGTTCCGGACAGAGGCGGTCATGGCTATGCAGGACATTGCCATGGATTCCAAGAAAATCTTTATCGGCTGCGGCGCGGCGACGGACGAGCTTTGTCTAAGAGTGGCCAAGGACTACAACAAGTACAAATACTGGTTCCGGGGCACCCCCTTCAATTCCACGTACCTGGTAAGAACGAGCTTCATCCACATGGCCACCGTGGGAGCCATACTGAAAAAAACCTTGGACCTGCCCCAGATCAAAATCGCTGTGGTCGCGGAAAAGGCCATGTGGACCGAGGGAATGATCAAGGCGTCGGAAGCTAACATCCCCAAGATGGGCATGGAACTGGTCGGTATATGGCAGCCCTCTCCGGTGGCTACGGATGTCACGGCTGAGCTCTCGGCTGTCCAGCGTTCGGGGGCTCACATCATTTTCACGATCTTTTCCTCGTCCGTGGGTATTCCCTTTGCAAGACAGGCTGGGGAGCTCAAGATCCCGGCAATGCAAGTCGGCATCAATGTGGAAGCCCAAAAAGAGGGCTTCTGGCAGGCGACCCAGGGTATGGGCAATTATGTTTTCACCACCAACACGTATGCCCGAGGGGTTGAGTACAACGAGCTGACAGCACCTTTTGTGGATACCTACATAAAGAAATTCGGCGAGGTGCCGACCTACAACGCGGACACTTACGCGGCTATCAAGTACACGCTAGTGCCGGCCGTTGAAAAGACAGGAACCCTCGATTCGGACAAACTGGTGGCGTTTATTGAAAATGACGTCCACATGGCGCCCTCCGGAACGGTGGCCTATTACAAAGATGAGCAGGGGCGTCAGACTCATGACCTCAAATGGGGTCCGGGATTTCTCACCAGCCTGGGGGTCCAGTGGCAGGACGGTGAACTGAAGGGTGTCTGGCCCAACCAGTGGAAGATAACCCCGGACGCACCCGAGGTTACCTACAAGGGTATTGCTCCTGTCAAGATACCGCCCTGGGTCATTGAAAAGTATAAAAAATAATCGGTTGTTCACGAAACACAGGACCTCCCCTTTTGCGCCCAGAATTTCCCCTCCCCTGGCGCCCGTCCTCCGCAGTAGCCCTGCTACGGAGGATGGAGGAGGGGATAAAGGGGAGGGGGTGAGGCTCTATGATCCTGGACATCATCATTAGCGGTTTGATCGGCGGCAGCGTCTACGCCCTGCTTGCGATCGGGTTTTCCCTGATCTTCGGGGTGGCCCGCATCGTGAACATAGCCCACACCGCCTTTTACATGGTGGCGGCCTACGGCATTTATTTCGGCACCCACAAACTGGGATTCCATCCGCTCTGGTGTATGCTTGCTTCCGTGGCCATGGTCACCGTATTCGGCCTGATCGTTTACAAACTTTTCATTGACCCGATCCGAGAACATGAGGCTGCGGTCTTGATCTGCACGATCGCCCTGGCCATGGCCATGCAGGAGATCATGCTTCTCCTGTTCACCGGGGATTTTCTGAGCGTGCCGTCTTTAATTGACGGGTTTTTCAACGTCCTCGGGGTAAAGGTCTTCTATCAGCAATTGCTGACCTTCGGCCTGGTCCTGTTGATTCTGGCCTGCCTCCGGGTCCTGCTCATGAAAACCAAGCTGGGTCTGGCCATCCGCTCCACGGCCCAGGACAGGGAAGTGGCCAATCTGATGGGCATCAACGAGAGCCGGGCCGCCATGCTCACCATGGGGATCACGGTCGGCCTGGCAGGGTTGGCAGGCGCGGTGGTCGTGCCTCTGACGATTCTTGAACCCTTCATGTGGATGCACCCTCTGATCATGATGATGGCCGTGGTGGTTCTGGGCGGTCTGGGAAGCCTCAAAGGGAGTTTTGTCGGGGCTTACATCCTGGGTTTTGCCGAAGCGCTGGTGGTTTTCCTGATTCCCAAAGGAGCTTTTCTGAAAGGATCTGTGGCGCTTTCCGTCATGATCCTGGTGCTGCTCATCCGACCCGAGGGCCTCTTCGGCGTCGCCTTTGAAGAAGAGAGATGATCATGGGCTTGCTCGGCTTTTATCTCCGCAAACTGTATTCCATCGTGAAAAACGAGATTCTGGTGCTTCCCAGCCGGGTCGTGGCGGCGCTATTTTTCCTGCTCCTGCTTCTCCTGCCGGTCTTTTACAATGACCCTTACATGCTGCGCATCCTGATTCAAGCGAGCATCTTCGCCATCTTCGCAGCGAGCTGGGATCTGCTTTCCGGTTTTACCGGCCAGATGAATTTCGGCCACGCTCTTTTCTTCGGTGTCGGAGCCTACACGGCGGCCCTGCTGAATCTGCATTTGCACGTCCCCCCCTGGGGAAGCATCCCCTTGGGGGCTCTCGCTGCAGTCGTTGCCGGCCTCGTCATCGGGATCCCCTGTCTCAGGCTCAAAGGGACTTATCTGGCCCTTACCACGCTGGCCTTTCCCATCATCCTGATGGGGATTGTGTTCACCCTTCCCGGCATCACCGGCGGAGAGTTGGGCGTCTCGGGCATCAGCCGCCTCTCCGGCTCCCGCACGAGTGATTACTACATCACCGTGGTGCTCATGCTCGGCCTGACCTCGATCATGTGGAAGATCACCGACTCCAAGACGGGGATCATTTTCCATGCCATCCGTGAGGATGAACTGGCGGTGAGGGCATCGGGCATCAACACCACCCGTTACAAGCTGCTGGCCTTCAGCCTGAGCGGTTTTTTTGCGGGGCTCTCGGGTGGGCTCTATGCCCATTTCATGAGGATTGCCGGACCCTCCACCCTGGAAGTGGGCCTGTCGTTCACCGTGGTGATCTGGGCCGTGTTCGGGGGGATCGTGACCATCTACGGTCCGGTGGCGGCGGTCTTCATTCTTTTCCCGCTCCTGGAGTTTTTCCGCTTCTGGCCGGAGTACCGGACCTTGATGTTTGCTGCAGTGATTCTGTTGATCCTGCTGTACATGCCGGAGGGCTTGATCCCCTGGGTCCGCGACAAAATCGAGAAGCAGTGCCCCAGGTGCAAGCTCAGAAACGTGGCCGTGCGAAAGACGTGCCGTGTGTGCACCGCCACATTAGACTAACAGACTATTGAGGAACACCAATTGGTCAAGCTGTTAAATAGACCCGTGTGCAAGGCGAAATTTTTAGTGACAAGTGACGAGTGACGAGTAACGAGATCAGGAAAGCATTAACTTGTCACTCGTGACTCGTCACTTGTCACTTTCCCGAGACGATCAAGTGACCTCGCAAAGGGCGTGTTTCAGAGGCCCAGGGGAGGATGGAGGACTAGGAGGCATGGACATCAAACAGGCGTACCTTTCTAAACCGTGGTTAAAATTTTATCCTGAGGGCGTGCCGGAAGCCCCTCAGATCCCTGACCTGTCCGTGCCGCAACTGATCGATCAGATGGCGGACAAATATGCCGGCAAGACGGCGTTGATCTTCTATGGGAAGAAGATCACCTACGGCCATCTGAAAGAACTCATTCATCGCTTTGCCACGGGCCTTGCCGACCAGGGGGTGGAGAAGGGCGACACCGTGGCGCTCTATTTGTTGAATTGCCCACAGTACGTGATTGCCTACTTTGCGGCTCTCAAGCTGGGCGCGAAGGTGACGCCCATCAGCCCGGTTTACACCAGCAAAGAGGTCAAACATCAGCTCGAAGACAGTGAGGCGGAGACCGTGATCTGTCAGGATATTCTTTACAGTAATGTGGAGAAGACCGGAATAGACCTGGACAGAGTGATCCTCACGAGCATCAGTGAGTATCTGCCCGCTCTCAAGAAGTGGTTCGGAAAGAGCGCGATGGCCAAGGCATACGGCGGCATGCATGTGCCCTCTCCGGAGGAGATCAAGGAAGCCGGACTTCTCTCTTTCCAGGATCTGATCCAAAAGTATCCTCCCAAGCCTCCCCAGGTCACCATTGACCCAGCGAAAGATATCGCTGTCCTTCCCTACACAGGAGGCACCACGGGCCTGCCCAAAGCGGCCATCCTGACCCATCGCAACATGATCGCCCTCCAAGCCCAGATCCTCTCAATGTGGCGCATTTATGAAGAAGGGAAAGAAGTAGGCATGGCCTTCCTGCCTTTCTTCCACATCTACGGGCAGGTGGTGGTGATGCTGGGCGGTCTTGCCCTGGGATCGACACTGGTCCTTTTCACCACACCCGACATCGACGCGATTCTTTCTGCCATAGAGCGCTACCGGGCGTCAGGTTTTTACGGGGTCCCCACCCTGTTCGAGTACCTCAAGGAGTATGAGAAGACGGATCGGGTCAACTGGAAACGTCTTAAACTCATTGCCTGTGGGGCAGACACCCTTCACGAATCTACCATCGAGGCCTGGGAAAAAAGAACTGGTTCAATTATTCTCGAGGGTTACGGGATGACGGAGACCACCGCGGTTAGCCACACCACTCCCGTGCACAGACCCAAGAGAGGGTCTTTCGGGCTTCCCCTTCCGGGCATGAAGGCGGCGATCATGGACCATGCCGGGACGGACTTCGTGCCGGTAGGTGAAGTGGGAGAACTGGTTTTGAACGGCCCAAACATCATGCAAGGCTACTGGAAGCGTCCTGAAGGAACGGCCGAAACCTTTGTCGAAATAGACGGTGAAAAGTGGCTTCGCACAGGGGACCTGGTCAGCATGGACGAAGAGGGATATTTTCATTTCTTTGATCGCAAGCGCGACCTGATCAAGCACAAGGGCTACTCGGTCTTCGCCAGGCATGTGGAAGAAGTCCTTTTTCAACACCCGCAGATCAAGGCAGCCGGCGTGGTCGGCGTGCCCGACCCCAAGGTGGGAAACGTGATCAAGGCATATGTGGTTCTGGAGAGTGAAGCCAGGGGCAAGATTTCTGAAGAAGAGATCATCGAATTTTGCCGCAAGAACCTGGCCCACTACAAGGTTCCCCAGATTGTGGAATTCAGAGGGGAGCTTCCCAAAACCGATGTAGGCAAGGTTTCGAGGCGCGAACTGAGGGAAGAGGCCGAAGGAAGATAATATGACGCAACCCTTCCTGGAGATCGAAGCGGTCAACAAGGACTTCGGGGGAATCAGTGCGATCACGGACGTGAGTTTTTCCATGGGCCGGGAAGAGGTGCTGGGCCTGATCGGCCCTAACGGCGCAGGGAAGACCACCCTGCTGCGACTGATCACATCCATTCTCAAACCCGACTCCGGCAACATTCGATTCAAGGGCAAAGAGATCGTCGGGTTGAAGATATGGGAAATTGTGAACAGGGGCATTGCCTGCACCTTCCAGAACATGAGACCCTTCAAACGACTGCCGATCATTGCCAACGTGATGGTGTCCTGCCTTTCCCCCCGTGCCATGAAAAGCGGGGAGTGGGTCAAGAAGATCGAGGCCAAGGCCATGGACGCCCTGGAGTTTGCAGGGATCTCCGACATGGCTCTGGAGAAGGCATCTACCTTGTCCCAGGGCGATCTCAAGCGCCTGGAAGTGGCGAGGGCCATTGCCACGGAACCAGAACTCCTGCTCTTGGACGAGCCCTTTGGCGGACTCAGCCCGGCTGAAACCGAACTGATGGCGCAGTCTATCAAGAGGCTCCACAAGGGAGGCCGCTTCGGACGTCTGCACAGCGAAGGCCCGGCCATGATCATCGTGGAACACAAGCTCCAACAACTCATGAAGATCGTGGACCGGATCATCGTGCTCAATTTCGGGACCGTCATTGCCGACGGCAAGCCCGAAGAGATCGTGGCCAACCATAAGGTCATCGAGGCGTACCTCGGTGAAAGGGAGATGTGACCTTGTTGCTCGAAGTTTTCCACCTGACGGTCTGCTATGACAAAGCCATGCTCATCAATGACCTGAGCATGGGAGTGGACAAGGGTGAACTGGTGAGCCTTGTAGGACCCAACGGGGCAGGCAAATCCACCCTGCTGAGAGCCATCACCGGATTGGTCGTGTGGGAAAAGCGCGTCAAGAAGCGGTCGACCGGGGGAGAGATCACGCTCAAGGGAGAAGTGGTCTTTGAGGGCGAGAGAATCGAACGGGTTCCTGCCCATGAGATCGTGAAGAGGGGGCTGATTCACTGTCCCGAAAG
>JALOPA010000073.1 GCA_025454125.1 Thermodesulfobacteriota bacterium | reverse complement strand
AAAACTTCAGCAGGCGCTTCAGAAGAAGGTAGAGAAAGCCTGATTCGTGAAGCAGCCGTGGGCCGTCAGGGTTTCTTGGCGCTTTGTCTGCGGACAAAGCGCCTGAACAAGGCCCGTTCATAGAGCTGACACACCACGGAAGCTCTGCATTTGCTGAGACCGATGTCGCGAAGTCTGCAGTAAATGTGGAGGGGGTTGAGATAGTGTTTGAGTCCTGAACCGAGCGTTTCCACAGGGCACCTCTTCTAACCTACATTTTCTATAGGGAATATAAGGCTCGTTTTTTCCTTTCCAATATTCCTCTCAATTGCTTGACAACAAAGAAGAAATCGGTTACTAAATGCAGACAGACCTGTTCTCTCCGCCCTTTTGCAGGGCCTGTCGGAATCACGGGGAAGTGGGCAGCAAGTTGCTGCGACCGAAGGGGGAGCTTATGGCATTGCACTGCCGGCATAATCAGGACTTTTCGATGTGGCCGTGGGGCATCGTCTGCGGCCAGGTGAAGGCGGTTTCCCGGGTGGTGATGAACCTATGATCAAGCTCTACGTGATGGACGGAATAGATGAAATCCAGTCTTTCGATCTGCCTGGGGACACGGTTTTCGTGGGAAGGACCCCGGGAAACCAGATCAGAATGAAGGACGGGTACGTGTCCGGCAGCCATCTCAAGATCATCGAGAAAGGAGACCGGTACTTCGTGCAGGACTTGGGAAGCACCAACGGCACCTTTGTCAACGGATACCCCATCCCGCCGGACGTTGAGGTGGAAGTGGAGGAAGGGGTGCCGATCACCGTGGGGATGAGCCTCATCTGCTTGGGCAAGGCTTGTCTCGATCATGTCATGCCCTTTGTGGATGCTATCTTTGAGTCGGAAAACCTGAGCGAGGTCGTAGAGAGGTATCAGAAGAGAGACAGGCCCATGACGGAAAGGAACACGATGGAACTCGTCTACAACGTGTCCACCGTGCTGAAAGAAACCCTCACGCTGAACGAGATCATGGAAAGAATTCTTGATTCTATTTTGAACCTCCTGCAGCGAATGGACAGGGGACTCATCCTGTTGCGGGATACCAAGACAGGCCATATCCTTCATGTCCTTTCCAAGGCCAAGAGGGGCAGAGAGGGTGCTGCGGCTCTTTACAGCCGCACCATGGTCGATCGGGTCGTTCGGGAAGGAAAGGCGTTCAAGATCGTGAATGTCATGGGAGAGGAGACGGAAAGATTCTCCGAGAGCATGGAGATCATGAAGATCAAGTCCGCGCTGTGCGTTCCCCTGATCAGCCGGTCCGAAGTCAGAGGAATCATTTACTTGGATTCTTTTGCTGAACCCTACGGTTTTCGCAACGAAGATCTTTCCCTCCTGACCGCCCTTGGCTCCTCCGCAGCGGTGGCCATCGAGAACGCGCTGCTGCATTCCGGGGATGCTTCGCCGTCTGTGCATTAAGCTTTAGCAGGCTGCTGAAAAACGCCCATCCGCTGCGTTGCCCTCATCCCTCGTCACTGCGACGTACTGGAATGTACGTCTCATTCCTCGGCCCGCCGGAGGCGGATAAAGATTGCCGGGTGCCTTGCATCTGGACGTTTTTGAGCAGCCTGCGTAGCAGGTGGCTTTCAGCAGCCTGCTAGCCTGCCCAGGGTTCGAAAGCCTCAATCCAATGGGTTCGTTGTCGCCTCTTCCCGGCGAGGAAGGGGTGAAGGTTTTTCTGTGTTTATTTCAAAGAGCGAACCTGTTACGATCCATCAAGACCAAGTGTAAAGGAGTGTTCGAGCATGCGCGTTCTTTCAGGCATTCAGCCTTCAGGGGAACTTCACATCGGAAATTACTTCGGCATGATGAAGCCCATGATCGAGTACCAGGAAACGTCCGAACTCTATTGCTTCATCGTCAACTATCACGCCATGACCTCCGTATCCGACGGCCAGAAGCTGGCTTGGGGCACCGTTCAGGTGGCGCTGGACTTTCTCGCCCTGGGCATGAATCCCGAGAAATCCATTTTCTGGGTTCAGAGCGATGCGCCCGAAGTGGCCGAGCTGACGTGGATCCTCAACAACGTGACCCCTGTGGGGCTCCTTCTTCGAAGCCATGCGTACAAGGACAAGATTGCCCAGGGCATCGCGCCCAACCACGGGCTTCTGTCCTATCCCGTGCTCATGGCCGCGGACATTCTGCTTTATCAGGGCGAGCGGGTTCCGGTGGGCAAGGATCAGCAGCAGCACCTGGAGATCACCCGGGACATCGCGATCCGATTCAACGGCACCTACGGGGACACCTTTGTCGTGCCGGAAGCTGAAATCAATCCCAACATCCCTCTGGTGGTGGGAACCGATGGCCGCAAGATGAGCAAATCCTATGACAACACCCTTGACATCTTCTGCGAAGAGAAAGAGCTCAGGAGCAAGATCGCCCGCATTGTCACGGACGCCACGCCCGTGGAGGCGCCGAAGGATCCCACGAAGTGCAACGTTTTCATCAACATCTCCCTGTTTCTGAACGAGCGGGAAAAAGCGGAACTCGCGGCGCGGTACCGCCAGGGCGGGGTCAAGTACAGCGACGTCAAGAAAGATCTCTTTGCCCGCATGTGGGAGTATTTTCGCCCGGCCCGCGAGAAACGCAAGCAACTCGAACACGACATGGACCAGATCCGCGCCATCCTCAAGCAAGGGGCGGAGAAGGCGCGCGCCAAAGCCGCGCCCACGCTGGACCTCGTCCGCAAAAGGGTAGGGCTCAGCTATTAAGCCGGACGCATCCGGGCAGTCTATTCCGTAATTCTCACTCGAAAGAGGAGCTCAATCTCCTCGCCGCCTCCCAGCGGAGGCTTGAAATGGAACAAGGATCCGTCCTTGACGCCGGCGGGGATGGAAACGGTGAAGACCTGAGTTTGCCTCCCTGTGTGAATCCGGAGGTCCCTCTCCGTACCCGTGAGGGCCTCCTGGGGGGTGAGGGGAAGGTCCTGGATGGAAAGATTGGAGCCGTCCCGGACAAAGCCGGTCGGCTGTGCCCTGGTTCCCCGGAAGCTCCGTCCTTTGCGGCCGAGCGCCCTGGCAAGTCCTCCCCCTCTGCATCGAAAGGCCGAGAAAAAGCTCTCTTCAAAGGGGTCGCTCCATGAATCGAACGGGGGAGGCCGGAAGGGGAAGGCGCCGGCAAGGGGATCGTGGCCCAGATCGTACTGATGCCTCTTGTCCCTGCGGCTCAGGACTTCGTAAGCCTCATGGATTTCCTTGAAGCGGTCCTCGGCCTGGGGATCGTCCCTGTTCGTGTCAGGGTGGTGCTGAAGAGCCAGTTTCCTGTAGGCGATTTTGATTTCGCTCTCGCCCGCGTCCCGCGCAACCCCAAGAATTCCGTAGTAGTCTTTTCTCTGCATCTGAGGACGGCCACTCGTTTTGAACAGCCCGAGTATAGGTGAGCGGTGTGAGGGTGTCAAGAACAGCCGAAACGGCCCAGGTCCTTTCCATTGTTGGATTTTTTTGCCCTGCCCGGGTTCGTTTCCAGGGTGACCGTCTTTTTCCTGGTTCCTGGCCTCTCACGCAGGGTTTCGCTGGCCTTTTGTCGTGGTCGGTCTGCTGCTGAGCCTGGTGGTGATCCCGGTGATCCTGAGCGTGAAGAGGGTATAGGGGGAAGGATCTTGGCTTGTGCGCGTCATGCAGCCGGTCCCGGTTGTCGCAGAAGTTCCTCTTCCAGAGATGAAGCCGTTTGAGAATCTAGGCCTTCCGTGGTTGACATCAGATTACGGACCTCCTATGCTGAGTCGGGGTCATCAGGGGTTTTCGACAAACAGGGTTCTCTAGATTTGGGAGGGATGAGTTATGGGTTCGAATCATACCTGGAAATTCTTCCGTGCCGGCGGTTTTGACCAAGTCCGTTTGGATACGGGCGCTGATTTGATGGCGATCGGCGAACTCGATCAGAAGCTGTGGGTCGCCCTGGCATGCCCTACGACGGGCCTCGACTTTGACGCAAAGACGCTGGACCTGATCGACACCGACAGAGACGGCCGCATCCGCGCTCCGGAGCTGATTGAGGCTGTTCAGTGGGCGGGCGCCCGCCTCAAAAACCCGGATGATTTGGTAAAAGGCTTTCCTGAACTGCCGCTGAAGGCCATGAACGAGTCGACCCCGGAGGGGAGAGAGGTATTGGCCTCCGCAAAGCAGATTCTGGGGAGCCTTGGAAAGCCTGACGCCACGGTGATCACCTTGGAGGACACCACCGATACGGCGAAGATCTTTGCCCAGACCCGGTTCAACGGGGACGGTGTCATTCCGGTTGAATCGACCGAAGAGGAGGCCACCCAAGCTGTCCTCAAAGACATCATCGAGTGCCTTGGCTCGGACATGGACCGCAGCGGGAACCCAGGCGTGTGCCAAGAAAAAGTGGATCAGTTCTTCAGCGAAGCTCAGGCCTATTCGGATTGGTGGACACAAGCTGAAACCGATGCGGCCATCCTGCCTTTCGGAGCATCCACCGAAGCCGCGGCCGCAACGTTCAAGAGCCTCCGGGCCAAAGTGGACGATTATTTCACCCGTTGCCGGCTGGCCGCTTATGATCCGAGGGCGGCAAACACGTTGAACCCCGAGGAGAAGGAGTATCTCCTCTTTGCCGCCAAAGATCTGAGAGCGGATTCTTCCGAAATAGCGGCTTTCCCCCTGGCGCAGGTCGGCGCGGGCAAACCCCTGCCGCTTCGAGAAGGCCTGAATCCCGCATGGGCCGGAGCCATGGCCAAGTTCGAAACCGAGATGGTCAAACCCCTTTTTCAAGAAAGGACTTCCCTTTCCGAAGCCGATTGGGCTGCGATCGTCGCAAAGTTCGCGCCTTATGAAACCTGGCTGGAGGCCAAGGCCGGCGCAGCGGTCGAAAAACTCGGGCTTGGCAGGGTGCGGGAAATTCTTGGCGGCAACAGCAGGCAGACCATCACGGAACTCATCGCCAGGGATAAAGCCCTTGAGCCGGAATTTAACGCCATAGCCGGAGTCGAACGTCTCGTTCGATACTACTGCCATCTTTATAATCTGATGAACAACTTCGTGTCCTTCCGTGACTTCTACAACCACAAGGACAAAGCCGTGTTCCAGGCCGGCACCTTGTATCTCGACCAGCGAAGCTGCGACCTGTGCCTGAAGGTAGGAGATCCCGCAAAGCATGCTCTCATGGCCGGTTTGTCAGGAACCTATCTCGCCTATTGTGATTGCGTTCGAAAAGGCTCAGGGGAGCAAATGCAGGTCGTGGCCGCCTTTACCAACGGCGATTCAGACAACCTTATGGTCGGACGCAACGGCATCTTCTATGATCGCCAGGGGAGGGATTGGGACGCGACGATCGCCAAGATCATCGACAACCCGATCAGTATTCGGCAGGCCTTTTGGTCTCCTTACAAGAAGGCGGTTCGCATGGTTCAGGAGCAGGTCGCCAAGCGTGCGGCTGCGGCCGACCAGGCGGCCACCGACCGGCTCGCCAAAAGCATGGAAAAAATCGGCCAGACGGCGGCGGCCGGGGCGCCTGCGCCGGCAGAACCTGCAAAAAAAATCGACCCCGGCACCATTGCCGCCCTGGGTGTAGGCGCCGCAGGCATCGGCGGCATGGTGGGCGGGTTCCTCACGGGGTTCCTGAATCTCAAGGGCCTGATGCCGTTGGGGATCCTTGCCGTTATTCTCATCATCTCCGGGCCTTCCATGCTCATGGCCTGGCTCAAGCTCCGAAAGCGCAATCTCGGACCCATCCTCGACGCGAATGGCTGGGCGGTCAATGCGAAAGTGAGAATCAACATGCCTTTCGGCGCGTCGCTTACCCGCATCGGCGTGCTGCCGCCCGGCTCCCACCGGGACATGATCGACCCCTACGCCGAAAAGAAGCGTCCTTGGGGATGGTATATTGCGATCGTGATTATCCTCCTCCTGGCCTTGGGGTGGATCTCCGGGAGATTTGATCACGCCCTATCCGTGGTATCGCCGAAAATCACGAGCTCCTATATCCTCCACAATCAACCTTTGCCCGGCCTTGACCAGAGCGCGCCAAAGGTCGAGCAGAAGAAATAAGTGGGGGACCATGACGAATGCATCGGTCGATGGGGCAGGCGGAGATCAGTGTTTTGAGGATTTTGTGCCGGGGGCTGTCCGAACCTCTGGAAGCGTGCTGGTGACAGAAGAGGAGATCATCGAGTTTGCCCGCCGTTACGATCCCCAGGTTTTTCACACTGATCCGGTTGCAGCGCGCAACACCCTCTACGGTGGCCTCGTGGCCAGCGGCTGGCACACGGCGGCGATGGCCATGCGCCTGATCGTGGACAACTATCTGTCCGGTGTGGCGAGTGTGGGATCGCCAGGCGTGGACGAAGTCCGATGGTTAAAGCCTGTGCGCCCCGGCGACAGACTATCCGTGCGCGTGACTGTTCTGGAAGCCAGACGCTCAGAATCGAAGCCCGATCGAGGCCTTGTCCGATCCCTCATTGAGGTTCTTAATCAGGATGGAGTCGTGGTGATGAGCTTCAAAGGCGTGACCATCGTGCTCTGTCGACGGATCTGACGCACTCCGTGTGTCTGAAGGGTAGCGTTTCAGGGCACGGGATGCGGCCGCTCCCTGCGGAAAGAACCCATCTAAAACTGCCCTTTCGCGCCAGAGGAAAGAGTCTGCGCCTCGATGCCGCCGCGGAGCTTCTGCAAGTAAATGTCCCGCGTGGAGATAAAGGACGGCCGGGAAGAGGGGGAGACGGGTTTGCCCGGCAGGAAGGTTTGCTTCAGGGGATTGACGAAACGCCCATCCTTGATCACGCGGTAATCCAGATGCGGTCCCGTAGAAAGACCCGTGGAGCCGACGTAGCCGATCACGTGCCGCTGCGCGACTCTGGCGCCGCTACGGATTCCCTTCCCGAATCTCGAGAGGTGGCTGTAGACGGTCTCGTAGTTGGCTCGGTGGCGGAGGATGACCATATTGCCGTAGCCACCCTTCCTTCCGGCGAACGTGACTACTCCATCTGCCACGGCGCGGACCGGAGTGCCGACGGGAGCGGCATAATCCACTGCTAAGTGCGGCCGCACACCCCCGAGAACGGGATGCCGTCGCGCGCGATTGTACCCGGAACTGATCCGGGTGAAGTCCAGAGGCGATTTCAGAAACGCTCTCCGCAGGGACTCTCCTCCGGGTGTATAGTAGTCCCCGTGACTGTTTTCCACAAAGTAGATGGCGGTGTGAACCTCCCCTTCACTCTCATACTCCGCTGCGAGGATGCGGCCGTATTCGACGAACTGATCCGCCACGTATGATTTTTCCACCAGCATGCGGAATTGATCTCCGGGCTGAGAGTCCGAGGCGAAATCGAAATCCCAGGCGAAAATCTCAGCGAAGTCGAGCACGAGCTGGGGGCTTTCTCCCAGTCGCTCGATACTGTCAAACAGGGTCTCTTCAATCGCGCCGGCTACAAAGGTGACCCGTCGGTCGATGGCCACATCGCGCTGGTAGGCGATCCAGCCGCGGCCGTCGTGAAGGACCTCAAAGATCTCAACGGGACTTTGACAATAAACCACTTTTGTGA
>JALOPA010000072.1 GCA_025454125.1 Thermodesulfobacteriota bacterium | reverse complement strand
ATGACGGGCGAAAGGACTTTCTTCGCACTCGCAAGCTCGAGGTTGCATGCCTTGTACTTGTCTACATCCCTTCCGGATTTCGTACCGCAGAACATGAGCGCATCGCGCATGTCCGTGGTGGGCACAGTCACCGTGAAGTCTGTGGCTTTCTCGATGAAACCGAAAGTGTGCCGCGAGGTTCGCACCAGCACCATGAGCACAGGTTTTCGCCATGCGTAGCCGATGAGGGCCCAGCCGATGGTCATGGTGTTCGTAGCTTTGCCTGCCTTGACGGTCAGGAAAGCGCCCTCTTTGATCTGGGCCATCACCTTCTCTGCCACTGCCATGTAATCCACTTTTTTCATCTCAACCTCCTTTCTGCCGTTCACAGTTGTCCGTCGTCCGTCGTCAGTTGTCCGTGGAACTTGCCGTAACAAATAACGAGGTACTTCTTTCTTGTCACTTGTCACTCGTCATTTATGCGCCTCTGGCGCACTCGTCACCGTCTTTCAACTTCAGCCGCAGGCCCTGAGCCCAGCCCCACCTGAGCGTGAGTCGAATGGGTCTAAGGGGCACTTTTGCCCACTTTAGACACTTTATTCTAACCGTCCGGTGCTTGTGCTTTTCCCTTTGATCGACTATAATGATTTTTGAAAAGTTTCGCAATTCACCTGTTAACTCATTGTTCTTAAACGATGAAATTCAGGAAGAGCATACTCCCTGTCAGCTTGGCATGGATGATCCTCATCACCACGTCTTTCGTGTGGAATTATACCAATGCGGAAAAGGACCGAGAAACCATTGCCTTCGAGACGGCGCGAAGCTTTTTCAACCTCATTGTCATCACTCGCGATTGGAACTCTCGCCATGGAGGCGTGTACGTTCCTGTCACCGATAAAACGCTGCCGAACCCCTACCTTGACGATCCGATGCGTGATGTGCAAGTCGATGATGCCTTGAGGCTCACCAAAGTGAACCCTGCGTTCATGACCAGACAGATTTCCGAAATCGCGGAGGAAACAAGCGGCATCATATTTCACATTACTAGCCTCAACCCTATTCGTCCCGAAAACAAGCCGACCCCAAGAGAGGTGAGCTATCTGAGAGACTTTGAAACGGGCACAAAGGAAAAGGGATTGTTTCTCAAACAAGATTCAAAACCCTTTTTTTTCTACATGGCCCCCCTGCAAACTGAAAGAGCGTGTTTGAAATGCCATTCCAAACAGGGCTACAAGGAAGGCGATATCCGGGGAGGGATTAGCGTTACAATACCCTTCACCATGGGCATACCCTTATCTTCTCTGTTACTGGGCCATGTGGGGATCGGGCTCGTCGGTTTGTTGGGTATCCTGGGCGCAGGAAAAAAACTCGGCAGGGCTTATGAAACAATTGAAAGACAAGCTGCAATCGATGCCTTGACTGAAATTCCAAATCGACAGAGTTTTTCAGACACTATGGAAAGGGAGTTCAAGCGCAGCCAGAGAGAACGTGTCCCCCTGTCAATCATCATGTGCGACATCGATCATTTCAAGGAATACAATGACAGCTACGGTCACAGCAATGGGGATCTCTGTTTAAAGAAAGTGGCGCAGGCGATAAGGAATTCGCTCAAGAGAGCCGGGGACTTCTGTGCACGATATGGCGGTGAAGAATTCATCGTCATTCTGCCAAACACAGGCCCTGAGGGAGCAAGGCGTGTCGCTGAAAGGATGCGGTTAAACGTCGAAGAAATGGGAATTGCTCACGAGAAATCGTTGCCCGCCCGGAGGGTCACCATAAGCCTCGGTGTGGCAACAACGAAAAACACTGCAACGCTGCTTTCCGTTGAGGATTTGATCAAATATGCAGACACCGCGCTCTATAGGGCGAAGGAACAGGGGCGGAATCAAGTCCGGTCTTTCAGTGAAACGGCCTCTTCCGTGCCCTCCAACCCTACTTAGCTCCTCCCACCGCCTGTGCGATGCGCAACATCTGGTTTTCCTTGAGGCCGACGATCTTCGACACATGGTCTGTAGCGACACCTGCAAAAATGCATGACCCGAGGCCCAGGGCAACCGCTTCCAGGAAGAGACTCTGTCCCATACATCCGATTTCCAGGTCCGCCCACTCGATCTTACCGCTCAACACCTTGTCCTTGTTGATCACGTAAAGGACGATCATGGCGGCGCTCTTGAAGCCTTCCTGATTGGGGATTTTCGATCGAATGTCCTCTGAAAGGATCTTTTTCAGCAAGTGGCCCTTGGGGTCATACCCGTAGACCCCCTCAGGCAGCGCCACGATCATGTCCACGGGGTAGCTGGCCCTGGCCGAAGGCACAGTGCGTTTGTTGTCTGTCCGGTTGACGCCGGTCGTGGCCCACAGCAATTTGGACACTTCCTCCGGGGAAAGCTTCCTGGACGCGTCATAGGACCTGAACGACTTTCTCTCCAGCAGGGCCTTCTCGAGCGCAAATCCGCCGGTCTTTTCAAAAGGGGGCAGAGAGACCAGGTCCGCTCCGCCGGCACCGGCCGGTGCTGTCCCCGGGTCTGAGGGCAAGCCCTTGGCCCACACAGCCGTTCCCTTCAACAATGTTGCCAACCCTGCGCCGAGTGCCGCCAACTTCACCAGAAATACGCGTCTCTCCATGGTTCTTTCTCTCCTGCTCTCCCTATCATTCGCTTCTGCTGTCTTGCTTTTCGTCGTCCGGAAAGCTCCTATGCTTTTCCGTCTGCCGGTCCACGATCTTTTCCACGTTTTTGGTGGATTGGTGGTACTGCTTCACAGCCCTGTTGCCTGTGAGTTCATCCCGCGCTTTTTCGCCGCTGTCGCACCCGAGAAGAAAGGCCACAGCAGAGACCGTCACAAGCATGGCCAAAAGAAGATTCGAGAATTGTTTTTTCATCGCTTTCGTTCTCCGCGCCTGAGAAATAAAAAGCCCTTCGCTTCTTATGGGAAGACGGAGGGCCACAGGTCTGCATCCTTTTTGTGCCGAGCTCGTTCCACTCATTTCACCGTATTCAAGCACGAGCCAAGTCTACATGATCCAGCCTCCTTCGTCAATGCTGTTGAGCCCTTGCTTCACCTCCGTCTTCCCTGGTCAAAGGCCCACCACAAGAGCTGGGACACAAAAAAGAGACGCCGTCCCGATCTGAACGGCGTCTCAAGTCAAACCGCTCTTGAGAACTTCGGCTACTTCTTCTTAAGTCCTGCCAGAACAACTTCAGGGGTGAACGGGATCCGCCTGATGCGGACGCCCGTGGCATTGAAAAAGGCGTTTGCAACCGCAGGCGCCGTTGGCGGCACACCCGGTTCCCCAATGCCACCCATCTTGTCATTGCCTTTCACGAGGTGGACCTCAATGTCAGGCACTTCGCTCATGCGAAGGATCTCATAGTCCTCGAAATTTGCGGACTTCACTCCGCCCTTTGCGAATTTGACTTCCTCCTTGAGCGCGGTGCTCAAGGCATTGATAACCCCTCCCTGGATCTGGCCTTCCACGTTGAGCGGGTTCACGGCCAGGCCGCAGTCCACAGCGACCACGACCCGGTTGACCTTCACCTTACCGTCCTTTTCATTGACTGAAACCTCTGCCACCACGGCGACATCGGTGCCAAAACAGTGGTGCTGTGCAATCCCACGACCCCGTCCCTTGGGTAGCGGTTTGCCCCAGTCCGCTTTTTCAGCCGCCACCTTGAGGACCCGCTGAGCCCCCGGGCTCCCTTTGAGCAGCGGCAATCTGAATTCCAGCGGGTCTTTGCCTGCTGCATGGGCCATTTCATCGATGAAACACTCGGTAACAAAAGCATTGGGCCCGTTCTGCACCGACCGCCACGCGGTCACCGGAACAGGCAGTTCTGAAATCAGGAACTCGATATGGAGGTTGGGAATCTCGTACAGAATCCTGTTCCCATCCGGCGAGCCAGGGAAATCCACCAGTCCCCAAAGGCTCATGATATCGACGCCGTTTTGTATGGCCTTGGGGTTGATCAGTTTGAAAATGGAACCGGCAACGACCTTGTGGGACCAGCCGATCAACTGGCCTTGGCCGTCAAGTCCGGCCTCCACCCTCTGGCACGTGGCTGCCCGGAACAGATCGTACTGGATGTCTTCCTCTCTGGTCCAAACCACCTTCACGGGTTTGCCCGTTGCTTTGGAGGCAATGACCGCCTCCACCACAAAATCCGGAGCCGCCCGTCTCCCGAGCCCGCATCCCATGTAAGTCGTGTGGATATTCACCTTCTCCGGCGGCAGCCCTGAGATTTCAGAAGCGAGTGCCTGTGCGCCGGTCTGCCCCTGGGTGGGCGCCCATACATCGCATTTGTCCTTGCTCACATAGGCGGTGCAGTTGATCGGTTCCATGAGCGCATGGGCCACATAGGGGACAAAGTAGGTCGATTGAACCTTCTTGGCCGGCGACTCCAGCGCTTTCTTGACATCCCCGTTTTCCATGGCCTTCGAACCCGGCTTGTCCAGCTCCGCCATCATGGTCTTCTCGATGAAATCGTTATCCAGTTGGGGAAGAGCGCCTTTGTCCCACTTCACGTCAAGGGCGTTACGGCCCTTCCACGCAGCGTCCAGGGATTTTGCGCACACCGCGATCCCCATGGGCATCTCCACGACCTTGACAACCCCTTTCACCTTCATGGCCGCCTTTTCATCCTTTGAAACGGGCTTTCCCCCATAGGCGGGCGGCCGCGCAAGAACCGCATAGTGCATTCCCGGTACCGAAACATCCAAACCGTACATCGCAGTTCCCTTCACTTTTGCGGGAATGTCGGCCCGGGCCATGGGTTTCCCGATGTAACGGAATTCGCTTTCATTCTTAAGCGGTGCATCCTTCGGAATGTCCAGCTTTGCTGCTGCAAGGCAAAGCTGACCGTAGGTGCTCTTCCGGGAGCTTTTTTTGTGCATGACGGTCCCGTTGCTTGCCTCGCACTCGTTCTCCGGTACTCCCCAGTTTGCAGCGGCGGCCTTCACGAGCATGGCCCGTCCTGCGGCAGCCGCCTTTCGGCAAGGCTCGTAGAACCCTCGAACAGCAGCGCTGGCGACGGTGAGCTGCTCTCCCAGCAGAGGATTGTGGAACTCCTTCGCAGCCGGTCCCTGCTTTACCCTGACTTGTTTCCAGTCCGCGCCAAGCTCATCCGCAATGACCGCCCCAAGGGCGGTGTGGGTGCCCTGACCCATTTCAGAGGCGCCGATGAAGACGGTCACCACATTGTTGGGAGTGATTTCATACCAAAGATTCGGCTTGAAAACCTTCAAGGCATCTTTGGACTGGGATGCATTGAGCAACGTGATGCCAAGAGGGCTCACAGAAGCTGCGATGGTCAAACCGGTAGCAGCTAGAGAACCTTTCAAGAATGTCCTTCGGGTTATGGACGTCTTCATGGTCACTTGCCCTCCTTTCTCGCCATCTGAACAGCGGTCTTGATGCCCTTCTTGATGCGCGGGTAAGTTCCGCAACGGCAGATCACGTCATCCATTTTGCTGATGATCTGATCGGCGTCCGGAGTTGGCTTTTGCGACACCATCGCAGCAACCTGCATAATGATCCCTGGCTGGCAGTAGCCGCACTGCACGACCTGCTCCTTGATCCATGCCCTCTTCACGGGGTTGTTTTCAGGCAGACCCTCAATCGTCGTGATCTTCTTCCCCTTCACCTCACCGACGCTCATGCCGCAGGATCTCTCCGCCTTTCCGTCCACATGGATCGTGCAGGCTCCGCATTCCCCGATTCCGCAGCCGAACTTCGTGCCCGTGAGCTTCAGATAATCCCGGAGGACCCAGAGCAACGACGCGTCCGCCGGCACATCCGCCTGGTACTCTTTACCGTTCACATTGAGAGAAATCATAGTCCGCTCCTTTCACAGATTTTCTGGCAACTTCCCTTTACGATAGAACTCATCGTCCTGGCCCTGACGGGCTGGACGTAACTTTTTCAGGTCATCGCCGCGCCGCGGTACTGCGCCTTCTTCCTTCTCGCCTTGCCGGCCGGAAAAGTGGATGCATCAACGCAATCGCAAGGGTGTGAATCGGAAAGGACAAAAGGAGAGGCGTTTCCCGGAACCGCCCAAGGATCTGGGGAACGTCCCAAAGTGCAAGAAACCCGGCTCCTTTCGCCACAGTGTGGCATGCCCGTTCTCGCTGTTGTTGATGAAGGTTGGAAAGCTTGGATCAGGTAAGAAACAACGTGCCGGCATGGTATCTTAGTTTATTCGTCAGGAGTGTCAAGCGGAAAATCGGCTCAGGCGAGAGAGAGAAACCCGTCCGGCGCAAGGCTCGTCGCCAGCATGACCATGTTGATCTCGCGGTGCTCCTCCCAGGTTGCGTTCTTCCTGCTCGCCGGGTCAAGCCAGAATTTTTCAATCCCTTCACAAAGAGGCTGGTAGCGCATCAGTCTTGTGATCTTTGCGTTCACCGGGTGTTCCCTGCCAAGAAACTTTGGGTGATCGTCGATCAGGCCTTGCAGGTTTTGAAGGGCCTTGAGGCCGATGGACAATCCCAGTTCCCTAAAAGCGAGACGCTCATCGGCAGGGGAGACCAGCAACGACCCTCGTGCAAAATGTCCAAGCCCTCGCAGGGAGGATTCCAGCAGGGCGGGAAGCAAATCGTTTTCCTCGGAACCTTGAGCAACGGTCAGCTGTGCCCATCGGTAGGCATCGCACAAAAGGCCGCCGATGCCGAGGGGGTCGTCTGTGTCCCACGTCATCCCTTTGCAGATTTGCACCATGTCGGCAATCTCGGAGTCGAGATTTGCGCTGGCGGTGCTCTCTCCGGCTGCTTTCCCCGCGGCTTCAAGTTGCCGGTAGGTGATGAGCCCGTCGAGGGGGTCATGCTGACCCATGGAGGTCACAAGAGCCCGCGAGAGGTCTATGCTCATTTTCCAGTACATCCGTTTTGGGCCACGCCGCGATGGTTGGTAGACAAAGCGTGCGTGGGCCGCTTTGGCCAGTTCGACGGCCCACTCATTGTAGAGAGGGTTCCCGGTAGCCCGGCTGACACGATTGAGCGCGTGCATCCATTTGGCCAGGTAATGATAGTACTGGCCGTCTCTGTCCCATTCCAGGCGTTCGTCATAGGGCTCCCTGGGACCGCGCTCCTTCATCCCCTTCCCGATCCTCAATCCTCCTGCGGTCGGGTGTCTTGCCCCTTCCTCCTCGCTCAGGCCGCTGATCCAGCCGCTGCGCTTGTCTTCCTCCCGGTGCCGGCCGAGCACGCGATGAACCTGTTCGACAAGGCGCAGGGCCATGGCTTTGTAATCTTCCGCCCCGGTTTGGCGGTGGAGTTCAAGGAAGTTGCACACGGCGAACGCATCCGTCCACAGATAGCGGCGCGGAGCCGGACTCTCCGTCACAAGACCGGTCCGTTCGGCGAAGTCCATCATGATCTCGTCTGCTGCGGACAATTTCTTGTCTTCCATGCGCATTACCTGCCGGCCATGGCCGCGATGATCTCCCGGCAGAAAGCCGGCAGATCGTCCGGCGTCCGTGAGGTGATGAGATGGCCGTCCCGGACCACCTCCTGATCCAGGTAAATCGCCCCCGCATTGACGACGTCATCCCTGATCGCAGGAACACAGGTGGCCTTTTTCCCCTTGAGGACACCGGCCGAGACCAGCACCCAGCCCG
>JALOPA010000071.1 GCA_025454125.1 Thermodesulfobacteriota bacterium | reverse complement strand
ACAGACCGACGTGCCGCAGATGTGTATCATCCTCCGCAAAGGCACGGCAGCGGCCCATTACATCATGGGCGGCCCCACGGCCAACAACCACAATGCCTTCACCCTGGGCACGCCCACCACGGAAATCTACGTGATGCACGGCGAAACCGCGGCAGTGGCCTCCTTTGCACGGCGCCTCGTGAAAGAAAAAGACGACGGCAAGCCGCTCCAGCCCGTCATCGACAAGATGAACGAACTGGCTCAGGAGTACTACCGCAAGTCCAGGCCGATTTACTGCGCCAACCGCGGGTTTGTGGATGAGATCGTTTTCTTCCCCAAACTCCGGCAGTACATCGCGGCCTTTGTGGGATGCGTTTACCAGAATCCCACCTCCCTTTGCCCGCATCATCACATGATGCTCCCGCGGATTATCAAAGGCTGATTTCTCAACTTGTTTTCAAATCAAACCGGTCCCCTGCTCCGCCAGGGGACCGGTTTTTTCCGCACACAATGATGAATTCGTAAAAGGTCTGAAAACGCCCTTTTCCGTCATTCCGGCGGAAGCCGGAATCTAGTGTTTCAGAAGAGTTAAGAAATGATTGGACCCCGTTTCTTGTCCGCCTCTGGCGGGTTCAACGGGGTGACGGCTTTTTACGAAGCCATTAATAATGATCTCCGACTTCTGCAGGAAAACCAGACGGACCATGTCGGCAAATCCCACAAACTTTAACTCGCTGATATATCGTCAATAATCGAACCAAGCCGCGAAAATTTTCATTCCCCCACTCCGCTCATGTAGGATATGCCTACGTTCTTCTAACCTACCTTGCTCCCCCTTCTTGAGTAATCAATAAGGAGACAAGCGGATTTCTCAAACAATATTGAAATGTTGAAGAAATAGACTATTTGAATCCTCCACTGGCATTTCCCTTGCTATCAATACAGGCAGATCAAATCCTCGGACAAGGAGCAGACGACAATGGAAGAGAACACCAAGGGAACGGCAAGAGGCAGTGTAGGATTCGGCTCTTCTTACCGCAAGGGGACCCGGCATGATTTGAAAGAAAGATCCGAAATCGGTGCAGTTCTGGGCGGCCAGATCTGGATGATCAAACCGGACAAAGATGCCAAAGCGTCCAATCCCTGTCTCTGGATGCAGTCGGGCGTGGTGGAGTTCAAGAACTGCAACAACTTCTATGAATGCACGACCTGCAAATACGACGAGGGCATGCAGAAGCAGGCGGAGAAAGGCACGCACGTGAGCTGGCAGGATGCGATGAGGAGAAAACCGGGCCTCGAAAGGGTGTGCCGTCACACGCTCACGCGGCGGATCGAGCGAAGGGCCTGCGCCTACAACTACGAATGCTCCACCTGTGATTTCGATCAACTCTTCGAGGACGTGTGGGCCTCCAAGACCGGCTCCCGTCCTTATGACATGCGCAGCGTGAAGGGTTTCCGGGTTCCGGCAGGCGCTTACTTCCATGACGGCCACACCTGGGCGAGGATAGAGAGCGGCGGTCTTATCCGGATCGGCATGGATGACTTCAGCGGCAAGCTCCTGGGCGAAGCGGATGCCTTTGATCTTCCTCTCATGGGCAAAGAGCTCACTCAAGGGAAAGCGGGCTGGGGGCTGAAACGGGAGTCCAACCTGGCTGACGTGCTCTCTCCTGTGGACGGTGTGATCGTTGAAGTGAACGCAGCGCTCAGAGAAAAGCCCGGCCTCGCGAAGCAGGAGCCGTACGCCGAGGGCTGGCTGTTTGCGGTTCGGAATCGCGACACCAAGGCGGCTTTCAAAAAGCTCATGGATGACTCGGCGAGTCTGGACTGGACAGCGGCCGAGATCGGGAAACTGGAGACCATGATCGAATCCGTTGCAGGTCCTCTTGCAGCGGACGGTGGTTATATTGCCGAGGATATTTATGGAAACCTGCCTGGGCTGGGATGGAAAAATCTGACCCGTACCTTTCTTAAGACAGAATGAAAATTATGGGACACAGATGAACACGGATTTTATGGATTGAATAAGAACAAAAAACTGTCAGTGTAAATCTGTGAGAATCTGTGTCCTATTCTTGAAGGAGTGGCAAAAGCCATGAACAATTCAACTCGCGACATTCAAGCCATGAAAACTCTGCCTCCCTCCCAGAGGCCGTGTCTCCACCACTTGGAGGGACGAATTCCGTTCAAATCGTGCACCAATGACTACCACTGCAGCCGGTGCGAATTCGATCAGTACTTCGACGACGAATACACGGCCTATGCCGTGCTGAGGCCGGTGGAGGCTCTCGAGGTCGACGGGGTCCTGGTGCCCCAGGGGTACTATCTCCACCCGGGGCATGCCTGGGTCAGGATCGAGGAGGGATCCTCTGTCAGGGTCGGCATCGACGACTTCGCTCTCAGGCTCCTGGGGCCTCTTGACCGCATCGAGGCCCCTCTCATGGGAAAAGTCATGCACCAGGGCGAACCTGAGGTGGCGATCCATCGCGGCGAGCGTCGCGCCACCCTGCTCTCGCCCGTGAGCGGAGTGGTCACCGCCGTCAACACGAAACTGAGAGACCAGGGGCACCTGGCCAATCAGGATCCCTACGCGGACGGATGGATCATGACGCTTCACCCGGAAAATCTGCGAAAAGAGCTCAAGGCCCTGATGATCGATCGGGAGACCGAAGCGTTCATGGAGCAGGAAGTGGAACACCTCCACCATCTCATCGAGGAAGTGTCCGCACCTCTGGCGGCCGACGGCGGGACCCTTTCAAAGGACGTGTTCGGCGCCATGCCGCAGCTCGGGTGGGAGCGCCTGGTGAGCTCCTTCCTGCGCACGCCCCCCTGCTCTTGACCCCGCCCCACCTAAGAAAAGTGAACAGTGATCAGTGGTCAGTAACCAGTGGGAAACATGCAAACGAAATAACTGGCGACTGATTACTTGATTACTGCTTACTGATTTTCTTCATTTCATCCTGCAAAAGCACCGCGCAGTAGCGGCAGAATTGATTCGATTTCCGATCCACCTCCCGGACCCCACGGCAGTAGTGCATCACGCACAAGGCGTCTGCGCAGTGACGCAGATTGAACGTGTGGCCCAGCTCATGGATGGCTTCTTTGAAGATGCGATCGTGAAAGATCGCTGTTCCCCAGGCCTGTCCCTCTGAGAAGCGGCAGGTCGAAAGAATGCACGCCTTTCCTCCGAGCTGGGCTTCGCCGTAGACATGCGTCAGGATGGGGATGAACAGGTCGACTTTGGTGAGCGCCACAACTTTGATCGCTTCAGGCGGGCAGAGCATGGCGAGCGTATCGAGGATGGGGGTCGAATGATATTGCTTTCGCACAGGGTCCGGCCACAGATCGCTTTCATCGAGAAGAGGCCGGATGTCCGCCGGATAGCCGAACACGGCCCCGATCTCCCTCCCGAGGTGCTCCACGAACCCTCGATCCACGTCCAACCGACCGATGGGCGAAATCACAAGGATAGGCTTCTCGGAGTTCATCAACCCGGCTTGCGAAGCTCATAGCGTTTGATTTTATCGTAGAGCGTGGAGCGATCAATTCCGAGGATCTCGGCGCTCTTTGAAACATTCCATTGGGTTTCGTTGAGGATCCTCTCCAGGTGAGCGGTTTCCACTTCTCTGAGCGTTCTCCCCTGAGGAGAAGAAACATATTCTGCCCGAAAGATGGGAAGGTCCTTTGGAAGGATTCTCGGCCCTTTCCCCACCACCACCGCTCTCTCCAGCGCATTTCCCAGCTCCCGCACATTGCCGGGCCAGTCGTAGAGCATCATCTCGTCGAGGGCCTCTCGGCCGATCTGATCGACCGGCTTGTTGGTCTCCTGAGCAAAGCGGTGCAGGAAGTACTCCGCGAGCAAAGGGATATCCTCCTTGCGTTCCCGGAGAGGGGGCATGGTAAAGGAGATGACATTGAGGCGATAATAGAGATCTTCCCGGAACGTTCCCTCTTTGATCCCCTTTTCGAGGTCCTTGTTCGTCGCCGCGATGACACGAAAGTCCGCCTCGATCGGCTGCGTTCCGCCCACACGATAGAAGATGTGGTCCTCCAGAACCCGGAGGAGGTCGATTTGCATTCTCATGCTGATCTCCCCCACCTCGTCCAAGAACAGGGTTCCACCGTGCGCCATCTCCAGCCGGCCTTTTTTCGTGACCTTGGCATCTGTGAAGGCGCCTTTCTGATACCCGAAAAGCTCACTTTCCAGCAGGTGTTCCGGGAAAGCGCCACAGTTGACCACCACGAACGGCCCTTGGCCGCGCCCGCTCTTGGTGTGAATCGCCCTGGCCGCCAGGCCTTTCCCGGTTCCGGTCTCGCCGTTGATCAGGACCGTGGAATCGGTGGGGGCAACGCTTTCAATGAGGTCGAAGACGTGCTGAAGCGCCCTGGACTGACCGATCATATTTTCGAAGCGGGTTCGCTCTTTGTACTGCTCCCTCAAGAACTGAGTCTCCCGTCGTTCCGCCTGGTGTTTTCGGATCTTCTCGATGAGCACCATGAGTTCGTCGGGATCAAAGGGTTTGAGCAGGTATTCGTAGGCGCCGTTTTTCATGGCTTCGATGGCGCTGGGAATGGACCCGTACGCCGTGATCATCACCACGGATACGTCGGGATCGATTTCCTTCACCTTTTTCAAAACGTCCAGCCCGCTCATGCCTTCCATTTTGATGTCCAGCAGGATAATGTCGTAGCGGGTCTTTTCGAACTTATCGAGAGACTCTTCTCCGCTGGCCGCCTTGTCTACGGTGTGGCCGTCTCGCTCCAGCCAACCCCCCAGGGATTCCCGCACAATCAACTCGTCATCGACAACAAGGATTTTGGCCCCGCTCATGGCGCCTCCCTATGAAGTGAAGACCTTCGCGTTTGTCTTCAGGGGAAGTTCAATGCTGAACGTCGTTCCTTTGCCCGCTTCCGATTGCACTTGGATCGAGCCCCCATGCTCCTGGATAATCCCGTAGGCCACGGAAAGGCCCAAACCCACTCCTTTCCCCTTTTTCTTTGTGCTGAAAAAGGGCTCAAAGAGTTTGGGAAGGTTTTCTTTGGGGATGCCCACCCCGGTATCTGCGAACGAGACCGACACACACTCCTTTTCAGGCAAATGCCGGGTCTGAATTCTCAGGACCCGCTCGCCGCGGCTCGCTTCGAGAGCCTCGGCCGCATTGGAGACGAGATTCATGAAGACCTGTTGGAGCTGATCCTCGGAGCCTGTGAGCTCCGGTAGAGCCGGATCCAGGTTCTCCTCGACCTTGACGGAATGGAGCTTCAGGAGGTTCGCATTCAGAAAGAGCGTTTTGTCGATGAGCTGGTTCAGCCTGACTCTTCCGAATTCCATTTTGGAATGACGTGAGAAGGCAAGCAGATTGGAGACGATGCGGCTGATCCGCCGCGTTTCGGTCTCCATGAGGTTCAGGTACTGCTTGAACTGCTCCACGTCCTTCTGTTGCAGGGTCCCCCCTTCCATGATCCGATTCATGAGCATGACCAGGCTCAGAATGCCCGAGATCGGGTTGTTGATTTCATGGACCACGGAGGCCGAGAGTTTGCCCAGCGAGGCCATCTTGTCCTGGTGCAGCATCTTGGAGTGGGTTTCCTTGAGCTGCTGAGTCCGATCCTCCACCATTTTCTCCAATCGCCTGGTGATCTCCTCCTCTTCTTTCTTGGAATCGGAAATGTCCCGGCTCACCTCAATGAACTTGCTGATCCTGCCTTCCTTCTCCCAGACAGGGAAAATCTTGACATCCAAATATCGCTGCTGACCTTCCCGGTCTATCCGTGTCAGCGCTTGCCTGCTGGGTTTTCCGGTCTCCGCCGCCTTGTTCAGCGGGCATTTGATGAATTCTGGACTGCACTGGGAATCGCGTTTTTGGAAGACGTCATAGCATTTTTTGCCGATAAGCTCTTCCTGCGTATAGCCCATTTGTTCCATGAAGGCTTGATTCACCTCTTCGATTTCCATATCCGGTGATATCACAATCATGAAATCCTGAATGCTGTTGAGGATCGCCTCGATCTCCTCGTTTCTTGTGCGAAGCTTTTCGTGCTCTGCATCGATCGCCTTCCAAAAAAGCCGGAAGACCTGATAGGCGACCAACCGGATATGCGCAGGCTTTGTCTTGAGTGCGTCCTGCAAAATCGCTTCGTCAGGGACCATGAGGACCAGGGCATTGATCCGGTACTCGGGTTTATAGAGTTCATGGTAGTCCTGAACCGTGATCAACCCGAGTTTCCTGCCGAGACGGATTCCCGGTTTCCGAAGGTCCGGGTCCGCCACCGCCACGATCCGCGCGGCGAAATCATTGACTTCACGCGCCACGAGGTACCGTTGGAGGAACTCTTTGCAGAATTCCTCCCCGCCCACCAACGCGATCCTCAAATTGATTGTGCTCTCTTGCATAGACCCAGACCCTTCGCCGCAGTGCATGAAGGCAAGCCGACAGTCTATGGGAGCGAGCCTAACACGGGGGAAGGGTTGTTTCAAGGTCATTCTACCCCAGTGGCCTTGACCATTTGGGTTATGCTGTGTTAGAAACACTCCGTCTCCGAGAAATCTCAAAGCCTCAGTGGACATGTTCTGAAGTGCAAAGAAAGGAGGGTTTTCATGATCATCGGAATTCCCAAAGAAATCAAACCCGCAGAAAAGAGGGTTGCAGCGACCCCTGCGGGTGTCAAAGCTCTGACCGCACACGGTCACCGCGTGTATGTGGAAGCGACTGCAGGCATCGGCTCAGGTTTTCAGGACGAAGCCTATGCGCAGGCCGGCGCCAAGCTCCTCAAGAAGGCCGAAAATGTTTGGGACAAAGCCGACATGATCCTCAAGGTCAAGGAGCCCATCAACCCTGAGTTCGAGTACATGAAACCGGGGCAAGTGCTCTTCACGTATCTTCATCTTGCCGCAGCCAGAGAACTCACGGAAAACATTCTTCGAAAGAAAATCGTCGGCATCGCGTACGAGACGGTTCAGCTCCAGGACGGCAGCCTCCCGCTGCTTGCGCCCATGAGCGAAGTGGCCGGAGCCCTTTCCGTGCAAATGGGCGCCTACTGTCTGGAAGCCAAGAACGGCGGCATGGGAATCCTCCTCTCAGGGGTGCCTGGTGTGAGACCCGCAAGGGTCACGGTCATCGGCGGGGGTGTGGCGGGGCTTGCGGCGGCCACCTTGGCCTCCGGTATCGGCGCCCGGGTCTCGGTCCTGGACATCCATCCCACGAGACTCTCCTACATCCGTGACGTGATGCAGGGCCGCGTGGTCACCGTCAACTCCAACCCGGCCAACATCGAAGAAGAATGTCTCAGCAGCGATCTGGTGATCTGCACCGTCCTGATCCCGGGAGCCAAGGCGCCCAAACTCATTTCCCGAGATCTCATTCGCCGCATGAAAAAGGGTTCCGCTATCGTGGACATCTCCATTGACCAGGGAGGGTGCACCGAAACCTCGCGGCCCACAACCCACGAGAACCCCATTTATATCGAAGAAGGGGTTGTCCACTATTGCGTGGCCAACATGCCCGGCGCTGTGCCGCGAACCTCGACCATTGCGCTGACCAATGCGACTTTTGCCTACGTTCTGGCGCTTGCGGAAAAGGGATGGAAAAAGGCCCTTGCAGAAGACCCCGCTCTCAA
>JALOPA010000070.1 GCA_025454125.1 Thermodesulfobacteriota bacterium | reverse complement strand
CATTTCCGGAGAGGAAGAGGCGCGGCTGAGCGGCCTGGGCATTCGACAGGCTCTGGACCTGAGGGGTCGGCCTTTTGCCGCTTTTGATCTGGGTGGGGGAACGACCGAGTTCCTGCTCGTAGGGGATGAAGGCCGTACCCAAGCGCTGTCCCTGCCTCTGGGCGCGATGATCATGACCCAGAGGCACCTGGCTTCCGATCCTCCGACAACGCCCGAGATCGAGAACCTGAGGAGAGAGACAAAAGGGATTCTCCTTAAGGCTTTCCCTGATGAAAGGCAGAGCGCTCCGCTGATCGGCACAGGAGGGACGGTCACCACCCTTGCAGCCATGGCGCATGGGATCGGCGTCGAGGCGATCAGTCCTGAGAGAATGAACGGGCTCTCCCTTCTTCCTCGACAGCTGGAGGAGCTTCTGGATCGAATGGGGGGGCTGTCCAGCGCTCAAAGGGCCGCGCTCCCAGGCCTGGACCAGGGAAGAGCCGATGTGATCCTGGCCGGAGCTCTGGTGGTTAAGGAAATCTTGAATTTTTTTCATTCCTCTGAAATGATGGTCAGTCTGAGCGATCTGTTGGAAGGGGCCCTCCTGGATGCTCTTGGCGTGCCTCTCGATAGATGACACGGACAGAAAGCGGAGGTTTTGATGGAACAAAGACAGTTCAAAGTGGGGTACACGTTTGATGACCTCCTTCTGATTCCAGGCCATTCGGCCGTACTTCCTTCGGAGGTGGATGTCAGAAGCAGGTTGTCGAGGAACATCCAGTTGAGTGTCCCCATCGTCAGCGCGGCGATGGACACGGTCACGGAGTCCGCGACAGCCATCACCATGGCGCGCCATGGAGGCATCGGGTTCGTGCACAAGAACATGAGCATTGAACGCCAGGCCCTCGAGGTGGAGAAGGTCAAGAAATCGGAGAGCGGGATGATCGTGGATCCCATCTCCATCGAGCCGGACCGGAAGCTCTATGAGGTCATGGAGATCATGAGCAAGTACAGGATTTCCGGTGTCCCGGTGGTGAAGAAGGGCAAGCTGGTGGGCATCATCACCAACAGGGACCTGAGGTTCGAAACCAACCTGGATCAGACCGTGGCCGCGGTGATGACCAAGGACAGGCTGGCCACGGCAAGGCCCGGCATCACCCTTGAGGAGTCCAAGGCGATTCTGCACGAGCGGAGAATAGAGAAGCTGCTGGTCGTGGACGACGAGGGAAAGCAAGACCTTGAAAAAGAAGTTCTCCCGCCTGGAGGTCATTGCGGGAAATGTGGCAACGGCCGAGGGCACGAGGAGCCTTGCCGAGGCAGGCGCCGACGCCGTGAAGGTGGGGGTCGGTCCGGGGTCCATCTGCACCACCCGGGTGGTAGCGGGCATCGGCGTCCCCCAGATGACGGCGATCATGGACTGCGCCGAAGAAGCGAGGAAATGGGGGATCCCCATTGTCGCCGACGGGGGCATCAAATACTCCGGCGATGTGACCAAAGCCCTTGCCGGGGGCGCGGACTCGGTCATGATCGGCAGCCTCTTTGCAGGCACCGAGGAGAGCCCGGGGGAGACCATCCTGTTTCAAGGCCGCACCTACAAGGTCTACAGGGGCATGGGCTCCATTGAGGCCATGAAGGAGGGCAGCAAGGACCGCTACTTCCAGGATGAGGTGGAATCCGAAAAGAAGCTGGTGCCCGAGGGCATTGTGGGCCGGGTTCCCTACAGGGGTCCCCTTGCAGAAACCGTGTATCAGCTGGTGGGAGGCCTGAGGGCCGGGATGGGCTATTGCGGCGCCGCCACCATCCAGGATCTCCAAAGCAAACCGAGTTTCATGCAAATCACGGCGGCCGGGCTCCGGGAAAGCCATGTCCACGACGTGATCATCATCAAGGAGGCGCCCAATTACCGGGTGGAATAGAAGGCAACATTGAACATTGAACATCGAACATTGATGGACTCGTAAAAGGTCAGAAAACGTCTTTTTCCGTCATTCCGGCGGAAGCCGGAATCCAGTGTTTCCGAAGAGTTAAGAAATGACTGGACCCCGTTTCTTGTCCGCCTCTGGCGGGTTCAACGGGGTGACGACTTCTTACGAAGCCGTCACTTGAACGTCGAACATTCATAGGTCAGCTGCCGGGCCGGGTCTCAAGGTGAACACAACGATGAACAAGGACATTTATACACAGAAAATCCTGATTCTCGAATTCGGATCTCAGTACACTCAGCTCATCGCCCGAAGGGTGCGTGAGGCCCAGGTTTACTGCGAGATTCACCCCTTCAACCTGAGCCTGGACAAGATCCGGGCGTTTCGCCCCAATGGGATCATCCTGTCCGGAGGGCCTTCGAGCATCTACGACAAAGCCGCGCCGATTGCGGATCCGGGAATTCTGGAGCTGAACGCGCCGGTGCTCGGCATCTGCTACGGCATGCAGTACCTCACCCATGTGCTGGGCGGGGTGGTGGCCAAAGCAGAGGAGAGGGAATACGGCAACGCAGGGATCCGGATCAAGGATCTGCGCAGTCTCTTCCACAGCTTCAGCAGAGGCAAGGAGGAGATGGTCTGGATGAGCCACGGCGACCGAATCGAGAAAATGCCCGAGGGGTTCAAGCCGCTGGCCAGCAGCAAGAACAGTCCGGTCGCCGCCATGGCGGACGCTTCCCGCAAGTTCTTCGGTGTCCAGTTCCATCCGGAGGTGGCTCACACGCCCAGAGGCATGCGCATTCTCAAGAACTTCCTCTTCAGGATCTGCGGGTGCGAGCCGCTGTGGACCATGAGCTCCTTTGTGGAAAGAACCATCCGGGACATGCAGCAGCGAATCGGCAGGGAGAAGGTCATTTGCGGAGTCTCCGGCGGGGTGGATTCCACCATCACGGCCGTTCTTCTTCACAAGGCCATCGGCGAACAGCTTTCTCCGATATTCGTGGACAACGGCCTGCTGAGGCGAGGGGAAAGGGAGGAGGTGGTGGAACTCTTTCGGGATCTCTACCACATCCAGATCCACGTGGTGGATGCCTCCGAGCACTTTCTCACCAAACTCAAGGGGGTCACGGACCCTGAGCAGAAGCGGAAGATCATCGGCCGGGAATTCATCACGGTCTTCGAGAAAAAGGCCAAGGACCTCGGAAAGGCGAAGTTCTTGGCCCAGGGCACCCTCTACCCGGACGTGATCGAGAGCGTTTCCTTCAAGGGGCCCTCGGCCACCATCAAGAGCCATCACAATGTGGGCGGGCTGCCCGAGGTTATGAAGCTGGAACTGATCGAGCCCCTCCGGGAGCTCTTCAAAGATGAAGGACGGCAGGTCGGGTTCGAACTCGGGCTCTCGAAGGAGATCGTCATGCGCCAGCCCTTTCCGGGGCCGGGGCTGGCCGTGCGCATCCTGGGGGAGATCACGAAGGACCGCCTGGAGGTGCTGCGGTCCGCAGACGGAATCCTGCTCGAGGAGATTCGGAAAGCGGACCTTTACGAGAAAGTGTGGCAGTCTTTTGCGGTGCTGCTCCCTGTGAGGACCGTGGGGGTGATGGGGGATGAGCGGACCTACGAGAAGGTGATCGCCCTCAGGATCGTGGACAGCCTGGATGCCATGACCGCGGACTGGACCCGGGTCCCTTACGAGATCCTGGCCAGAATCTCCAACCGCATCATCAATGAAGTGCGGGGCGTCAACCGGGTGGTGTACGACATCTCCTCCAAGCCGCCCAGCACGATCGAGTGGGAATAAAGGCACGGTGAAAGAGCGAAGGTTGATGCGATTGTAAAACGCCTTTCAGATCGTCACTCCCGCGAATGAAGCCTGTCCCCGCGCAGGCGGGGAGCGGGAGTCCAGAATGCATTGAATACACTGGATTCCCGCCTTCGCGGGAATGACAAGAAAGGGCCTTTCTCGACCTCTTACGAATTCATCAATTTTAGGTGATCTATGGACGATACGGAACATCCAACAAGGAGGATTGCAATGAAAGCGAGAAGATTAGGGATTGTCAGCGCAGTGGTGCTTGGGCTTCTCTTTGTACTGGTTCCTGTGTTTGCGTCGGCACAGGACTTTCCAACCAAACCGGTGACCGTGACCGTCACCTTCGCGCCCGGAGGAACTCTGGATGTTTCCACCCGCATCCTGGCGGCCACAGCCGAGAAATTTCTCGGCCAGCCCGTCATCATCGCCAACGTCGGCGGAGGGGGCGGTTCCGTGGCTCTGGCTCAGGTGGCCAAGAAGAAAGCGGACGGCTACGAGATCACGAGCTGCACGAGCACGGGTCTGATCCGCATCCCCCAGTTGAGGGAGGTTCCCTACACCGTGGATGACTTCATTCCCGTGATGCATTATGCCGCGGTGGAGTCGGGCGTGGTGGTGAAGTCGGATTCGCCTTACAAGACCTTCAAGGACCTGGTGGAGTACGCGAGACAGAATCCCGGAAAAGTGACCTATGCCACTTCCGGCGCGGGTTCGCCCATGCACATGGCCATGGAATTCGTGGCCATGAAAGAGAACATCAAATGGACCCATGTACCTCAGACCGGCGGAGCCCCGGGCCTGACCGCGGTGCTTGGAGGCCATGTGACGGCCATGTCCGACAGCACGGAATGGCTTCCCCATGTGAAGGAAGGTTCGCTCCGGCTGCTGGCCACGCACGGAGAAAAGAGAATGAAGAATTTTCCCAATGTCCCCACCTTCCGGGACCTGGGCTATGACTTCATCAATGAAACCGTGTTCATGATCGCCGCTCCCAAGGGAACGCCGGCTCCGGTCATCAAGAAACTGGACGAGTCCTTCCACAAAGCCATGGACGATCCCAAGTTCATCGAGACCATTGCCAACATCGAGTTTGCGGTTTCCTATCGTAACTCTGCGGATACCAGGAAGTACCTCGACGACGCGGCCGCCCGTTTCGCGGACATGATCAAGAAGCTCGGCATCCAGAAGGAAGCAGCCAAGTAGTCTCGCCCCCGCGGATTCCTCCTGTTGGGAGGCGGTGTCACCGTTCCGAACGAGCGTGTTTTCTGTCATTTCGACCCAAGGGAGAAATCTGACTCGCGAAAGCGGGTCATCCTGAGCAAAGCGAAGGATCCTCCTTGGATAAAGGGATCAAAGATTCCTCTACGCGTTCGGAACAACGCTGCGCGTTGGATTTTTCGCCCCGCCTTTTCAGCGGGGCTCGAAATGACCTTGTGACACAGCCTCTTGAAGAGGAGGGCGCCAGGGCGGAAAGCCGAACAGATCCATGAGAACGCTTGACCGGACCAGCAGCCTTTTTTGGCTGCTGGTCTCCATTCTTGTTTTTGCCGAATCCCTTCGAATCGGGATTGGAACGGTTCAGAATCCGGGCATGGGATTCATGACCTTCGGCGCCTCCGGGATTCTCGGAATCCTGTCGCTCGTCTTGTTTGCCCAAGCCGCTTTTCGAAAGGAGGATGCCCCGCCCAAGCCGCTCTTCGCCGGAACCCTGTGGCGAAGGGTTCTTTTCGTCCTGGTGGTTCTCGTGATTTACGCCCGGGTCATGCCGGTCCTGGGTTACCTCATCAGCACCTTTCTGCTCATGAGCCTTCTCTTTTGGGTTCTGGAAAGAGGGAGGATCGGGTTCGTGTTGCTTTACGCTCTTGCGGCAACGTTCGTCACCCATCTGGTCTTTTCCAAGTGGCTGAACTGCCAGTTCCCCCATGGGCTGTTCGGGTTTTGAGGAAGACACGTGGATTTCTTCAACAGCATCCTCTACGGGTTTCAAGTCACCTTCCAGCCGATCAACTTCCTGTTCTGTGGCATAGGGGTCCTGGTGGGAACGCTCGTCGGGGTCCTTCCCGGCATCGGCCCTGCCGGTGCCATGGCCCTGCTGCTTCCGGCTACGTTCGGCTTTTCGTCCACGTCCACGATCATCCTGCTCGCAGGGATCTACTACGGCGTTCAGTACGGAGGGTCCACGACTTCGATCCTGGTCAACATCCCGGGCGAGGCCTCCTCGGTCATGACCTGCGTGGACGGGCATCAGATGGCGCGCCAAGGCCGGGCCGGTCCTGCCCTGGGGATTGCCGCCTGGGGCTCCTTCATCGCAGGCACCATTTCCAACATCGGCCTGATGCTCGTGGCCATCCCACTGGCCCATGCCGCCTTGAAACTCGGCCCTCCGGAGTATTTCTCCCTCATGTGCATGGGCCTGATCATCGTCACCTACCTCGCACAGGGGTCGGTGCTGAAGGCCATCATGATGGGCCTGGTGGGCATCATCCTCGGCAGCGTCGGTCTGGACCTCATCAGCGGATTCCCCCGCTTCACCTTCGGCATCAACGAACTGACCGACGGGATCGGAATCGTGCCTCTGGTCATGGGCCTGTTCGGGGTGTCGGAGATTCTCGAAAACCTGGAGGGAAACCTGCAGCGGGAGATCTACAAAACCCGGATCAGAAATCTCTGGCCTTCCTTCAAGGACTGGATGGATTCCAAATGGGCCATTGTGCGAGGGTCGGTCATCGGGTTTGTGCTGGGCATTCTTCCGGGTGGCGGCGCCGTGATCTCGACCTTTGTCTCCTACGCGGTGGAGAAAAAAGTCTCCAAGGACCCGGAGAAGTTCGGCAAGGGGGCCATCGAGGGCGTTGCAGCGCCGGAGTCGGCGAACAACGCGTCTGCCGGAGCCTCTTTGATCCCACTGCTGTCGCTCGGAATTCCCCCCAATCCCATTATGGCCATCTTTTTCTCAGCTCTCCTCATTCACGGGATCCAGCCGGGTCCGCTCCTGATCAAGCAGCATCCTGATCTGTTCTGGGGTTTGGTCGCGAGCCTCTACCTGGGCAACGGACTGCTCCTGCTCCTGAACCTGCCTCTGATCGGAATCTGGGTAAAGGTGCTGGAGATCCCTTACAAGATCCTTTTCCCCCTGATTCTCCTGTTCTGCCTCATCGGTGTGTACAGCATGAACAATCTGAGCTTTGACCTGTATGTCATGCTCTGCTTCGGAGTGATCGGGTGGTTGATGAGGAAGTTCGGCTACGAAGGGGCGCCGCTCATCCTGGCTTATGTGCTGGGGCCCATGCTGGAGAATGCCCTGCGGCAGTCCCTCTTGATCTCGCAGGGGAGTTTCCTGATATTTGTGACTCGACCGATCTCGGCCGTGGCCTTGGGATTCGCCTTTCTTCTTCTGGTCACAACGCTCCTGCCGAATTTCAAGAAGCGACGCCGGCAGTACGACCAGTTCAAGGAGTGAGGGGCGGGGAGGGATTGCCCGATCGCGAGCGTTGTCACGGTTTCTGGGGAGACTCTAGTGTCGCGTCTCACAAATAAGTTGTCATCTCGACCCCTTCGAGTGCCTCAGGGTAAACTCCGGGAGAGATCTTTTGAGTGCGCCGAACGCCAAGATTTCTCACTTCGTTCGAAATGACATTTTAATCATGGTACTTTTGAGACGCGACACTAGAGCATCCCCTACGTCACTCCCGCGGAGGCGGGAGTCCAGAAAAGTATGAAAAGACTGGATTCCCGCCTGCGCGGGAATGACACACCAGGATGCACTTCGAAGGTGGATTGGGGTTCATCGTTTGCGAAAGGGTGTGGCGCGGAGCCACGAAGGAGGCAAGAGTAGGCCGTGAAAGAGATGTTACGGAGAGGGGAAACCTTGTGATGAAAGATGAAAAAGAAATCGTGACGAAATCCATATCCGACCGGGAACTGAAGAGGCGTTGGAAAGAAGTCCGAAAACGCATGAAAGAGGAAAAGATCGATTTCCTGGTCATGCAGAACGACAACGAGTGGCTTGGGGGGTATGTCAAATGGTTCACCGATGTGCCGGCCAAGAACGCTCAGCCTCACACGGTCATCTTCCCGGTCGATGAGGAGATGACGACCCTCACTCACGGGGGCAAACCCCCGGGAGACATGGGGCCTCCGGCCTGGACCCTGCGGGGGGTGAAGAGAAGGCTCACGGCGCCCTTTTTCAGAACCGCCGCCTTCACCAACACCTATGAGGCGGAACTCGCGGTGGAGGTGCTGAAAGGGAGGAAGAGACCCAAAATCGGCCTTCTCGGGATGGGGACCCTGTCCGCTGCCTTTTACGCGTACCTGGTGGACCATCTTTCCGGGGCCAGGTTTGTTGAAGCCGCAGAGATCGTCGATCCCATCAAAGCGGTCAAGAGCGACGAGGAAATCGAGCTCATCCGCAAGACCGCAGCCCTGCAGGATCGGGCCGTGGAATACGCCAGAAAGGCAATACGGCCAGGCCGGCGAGACTTCGAGATCATTGCAGACATCATTCATCACGTGACGGACTTGGGCAGCGAAGAGCAGCTGGTGCTCGGCGGATCCGGTCCCCTGGGACAGGCGGTGCCCATCCGCAAGAGGCATTTTCAGAATCGACGGGTCAGAAAAGGAGATCAGTTCTCCCTCCTGATTGAGGTGAACGGCCCCGGCGGCATGTATACCGAGATCGGGAGGAATTTTTTTGTGGGGAGCAAAGTGCCTTCCGAGTTGAGCGATGCGGCGGCGCTGGCTGTCGAAATCCAGAAGGCCACCCTCAACATGATCCGGCCGGGCGCGGATCCGGCGCAGATCTGGCATGCCAACAATGAACGGCTCGTGCGGGAAGGCTTTCTCCCTGAGACCAGGCTCTATGCCCACGGCCAGGGATACGATCTGGTTGAGAGGCCCTTGATCCGGGACGACGAACCCATGAAGCTTCAGGCCGGGATGAACATCACCGTGCATCCGACCGTGGGCTCGGACCGGGTTTGGGTGTGGGTGTGCGACAATTACCTGATCACGAAGACCGGGGTCAGCAAATGCCTCCACAGGACTCCGAAAGAGATTATTGCGGTGTAGCGGGTCATGAAAACCAATCTGCTCATTCTTGATTCACAGGCGGAGGAATACAAGAGCGGCTTGGAGCCGGAGTTCCCT
>JALOPA010000069.1 GCA_025454125.1 Thermodesulfobacteriota bacterium | reverse complement strand
GGAGGAGAGGATCGGTCTGAAGGGTTACGATGCCGTGGGCTTGGCTTCCAGTTCATGGATCCGCTTCTGGATAGCCTCAAGCTCCTGCTTCATGGCTTCAGCCTCATCCCTCAGCATGCCTGCCTCGGCCTGGGGGTTCATGGGATGAGGTCTATAGGCCGGGGCGTATCCGGCGCCCCACGCAGGATAAAAAGATCGACCTCCAAGGCCTCTTCCATACCCGCGGCCACGGCCCATACCTCGGCCATAGCCGCGACCGCAACCAAACCCTCTGCCATACGCCGGGCCGTAAACCGTGTAAGCGGGGTTGCAGAATCCTCGCGCTCTTCCGGTCATTGAACCGGCACCCATGGGTCCTGTTCCATCAAATCCTGGCATAAAAAACACCTCCTTCACGCTAGAATCCGCCGCGCCAACCGCGGCCACGTCGCCCTCTTCCTCGATGGGGCATTTCGAAGTGACCTCCATCGATTCGGAGGATTTTACCCATAATGAGAGCATCGGCCACGACGGCCCTCGCATCGGCGAGAATCCTGCCCAAGGTCTGGCGGGACACGTTCATCATGGCAGCAGCCGCTTCCTGGTCCAAACCCTGGTAATCCACGAGCCGGATCGCCTCCAGCCCTTCCACGGGAAGAACCGCTTCTTCTCTTCCCCATGGAGGCATCTGTTCCGGAACAAAAGCGGCAACCACCGGACGCCCTTGCACCCATCGCATTTTTCGGGGCCTGGGCATGGCCAACCTCCTATTATGAGCTTACGCTCATAATATAAAACAGCACAGACGGGTGTCAAGAAATATTTTGAGCATATGCTCATAATAAGGAAAGTTCACGGCACAGGGTGCTAGGGGCACGGGGAAGATGGTCATTAAGAGAAAGGACGTGAGAGGCGACCCTCGGCGAGGGCGTGGATCAGGGCTCGATATGGATCGTGGGGTAGAGGCCCTTTTGCGTGCCTATGGAGTAAGGTTGGATGATGTTGAAAGCGATGTTCTGGCCTCTCTGGGCGTGGCCTTTGTTTTTCCGGCCGTCAAAATAGGCGCCGTTGGCCTCCAGAATGTGATCGATCCGGTTGCGAAACGACTCGACAAATTTGGAGCCGGAACCGGCGAACTCCATGGTACCGACGGTGGTCATGCGCTTTGTGGCGGCGGCGGCGAGGGCCGCAAGGGAGATACTGTTGGTCTGAAGATTCTCTGGTTTGGAGATATATCCCCACACGAGATGATCCGGCGGAATGGAAACCGGCTCTTTCAGATCGATGATGGTGTGCGGCATGAGGATGCTTCCTTTTCCGACGACCAGGGGCGAGTCCTGCAACCCGTGCACGAAGGAGTTGAAGCCCACGAAGACCTTTTCAGCCAGATGGGTGTTGATCAACTTGGCCCCGTGGGCTGTAATGTCGTTCCCCTCCAGGTGCGAATTGATGATGAAGCAGTTTTCCTGGGCATTGGCTCCTTTCCCGAGGAATGAATTTTCGACATATGCCCGCTGGGCGACCAGGACATTGGCCCCGATCCGCGTTTTGGGCTTGATGACCGCATAGCGACTCACGGATGCGTTTTTGGGCACCGCCGGCAGCGGGTCCAGGTGAACCACATCAAAGACCCGCCGGAAGTCCTCCTTGCGGGCGTTGAGAAACTCCATGAACCGACCCTGAGGCTGCTTGCCGGGTTGGACGCGGATGTAATGTGCAAGAATTTCTTGCGGAAACTGATAACGGAAATCAAAGGAATTCTCCTGGTTGATCCAGATCTGACCGGGCTCGATCCGTTCATGCCAAAGCTCACCCGCCTGCACGTAGCTGAACTGGCCGAGGATGCAGCCGTGAAGGGGGGTCAGGTCCGCTGTGGCAAAGGCCCCGAGAAAGCTGCCTTCCAGCGGAGATCCGTGGATGTTTGCGAAAGGACAGGCTGCGGAGTTTTTAATCAGAAAAATCTCCGGATTCTCCGGATCGTTGGATTTATTGTGGACCAGGGTCTTCACGAGCAGGCTGTCGGATATCAGGATGCTCTCATCCTGATCCATCGCTATTTTGATCCCACGGTACTGAAAGCTCTCCCCTTTGGATTTGAGTTCGTCCCCCCGGATGTCGGATTTATAAAGGATAGAACCGTCCACCTGGCACTTGCCCAGAAAGTAGCTGCCGGCGAGGTTGGATCCGCTGAAATGGAAATGTAGGGGATGGTGGCCGGTGATGCCGTAAAAGGCGTAAAACTCTGACAGCTTTTTCAGCGGTACGCAGGGTTTCAGGAAAGGGCCCGCATCGAACTCCTGGCCTCGCAGGTTGATGTTGACACGCCGTATGATGCGCTCGATGAGCCGTTCAAGCTTCTGCATTGCAGGGTAGACCTCCCTCGGATCTGTTTGCGCTGCGTTTTTGTCTTCTGATTGTCGCGGGCATCCCGGCTGGCCTTACCACAAACGCCACACGACTTGATCGCCCCGTTTCTCGCCCCTGGTCTTTTCCATGTGCCGCAGGGCTGCGAACTCCCGCTCAAGCTCCTTTTGCGTCAGCTTGTCAGTGAGCTTTCGCAATAGCGCCTGCGGTTCGATACCGCCGCTCTCTTTCAAAATCAAAAGAATCTCGGACTGGATCGGCGTCAACGCAGGAGGGCTCTCCGCGTGCTTTTCAAAGGACTTGGCGCTGTGGACGGCCCAGGGGTCGCACGTTTTTACCGGCGACAGGACGTCCATGTAGCAGTCCTCGCAAAGCGTTTGGCCGAGATGCTGTTTCTCATCTCCCGGTTCGATGTTCCCATGGCAGCGATCGCATTCCATGGTCGACCTCCTTCCCTTCGCGTGTCCACGGACAGGCGCTATATCTTATACCAACTTGAAAGAAAAACGTCTATGGCCGCCTCCGCATCCCTGCCCCCTGCGAATAAGCCATGGGGAGCAGCGTCAGGGACTCAAGACTTCTCCGCTTTGTCGATTCCCTATTTACAGATATAAAGTCCTTTCGTATAACCTCTGAATAGGCGGGCGGTGCAACGTTTGCCTGCCCGATAACCACAAACTTCTGGGGGCCGATCTTCCGGCGCCTGGGCCGGGTCAGCGCGTAAGAAAAGAATTTGAAAGGAGACCAACGATGCAAAAACTGCTTTTTATCCTCTCCAAAGGTTTTGAAAAGTCAGGGGGTGCGACCCGGGCGGTGCAATTTGCGGCGATCGCTGCGGGCAAGGGTCACAAGGTGGAGGTTTTCCTGATCGATGATGCCATACACTGGGCACAACTGGGAATGGCCGAGGGGATTCGCTCCTCCACAGGAGAACACATGAAGGACCTTTTGGACGAACTCATCTCAAAAGAAACCCCCATCCATGTGTGCAAAGCCTGCGCGGACAAGAGGCTGGTCTCGCCGGATGAATTGATCAAAGGCGCAAAGATCTCCGGAGCGCCTGTGCTGGTGGATATGATGACAGACCCGCAGTACAAAGTCTTCACTTTTTAGATCCAGGAGGTCTTTGCCCGGCCTGGAACTCTCTGATTCTCTCTTGAGAGGTGACAACGGGAGAAGTGCCTTCCTGAAGTTAGCAGACGGAGGATCCAAATGTCCAAGACGCTCGAAGTTTATTTCCCCGGAGGGAAGCGGATAGACGCTAAAATAGAAGATTTCGTTGTTCATACGGATCAGTCGTTAGCCAATGGGGGAGAGGAGAGCGCTCCTGAACCCTTACAGATCTTTCTGGCATCGATTGCAACTTGCGCGGGTATCTATGCCCTGGAATTCTGTCAGGCTCGCGAAATTACATCAGAGGGGATGGCCTTGACGATGAGTTGTGAATGGGACGAGAAGCAACAGGGTATAAAGAAACTGCATATCGATCTCAAGGTGCCCCCTGGATTTCCCGACCGATACAAGAAGGCGGTGGCGAGGGTCATGGACCTTTGCAGCGTCAAGAAGCACATTATCCATCCACCTGAATTCATTATCACAGTGAATTAACGCAGGGAGTTGCTTTTATTCCCAATGCTTTTATGGAGGAGATCCACCATGCCGTATGAGAGCATCATCGTAGAACGGAAAGACCATGTAGGGATGATCACCCTCAATCGCCCGAACCAGTTCAACACCTTTAACACCGCTCTTGCGGAGGAACTGTGCAAGGCCCTTCTGGAACTCGAGACGGACAAGGCCGTCCGGGTCATCGTCCTCAGAGGCGCCGGCAAGGCCTTCTGCACCGGCATTGACATCTCTGAATTTCACGGCAAAACGGCTCACGGCTACAGGGAATGGATCGGCCGCATGGAGCAGGCCCTTCACGTCATTGCCTCCATGAAGAAACCGGTGATCGCCTCGGCCCACGGCTATGCGGTGGCTAACGGGGTTGGGCTCATTGCAGCCTGTGACCTCGCCATTGTGGCAGAAGGGACCAAGCTCGGGGCAACCGCCGTGAATGTGGGGCTCTTCTGTATGGGTCCGGCTGTTCCCATGTCCCGCTCTCTAAGCAGGAAGCGATGCCTGGAGATGGTGATGACCGGAGAACTGATCGACGCGAGAGAGGCGGAGCGTTGGGGTCTGGTGAACAGGGTGGTCCCTCTGGACAAACTCGAAGAGGAGACTATGGCGCTCGCGAACAGGCTGGCGGAGAAGAGCCCTCTTGCCCTTCAAATGGGCAAAGAGGCTTTTTATGGCATGGCCGACCTGGAATTTGGGAAAGCCCTCGCTTACACCAATGAGGTCTTTGCCGCTCTGTGCATGACAGAGGATGCGAAAGAAGGGGTGGACGCGTTTCTGAACAAACGGGCGCCTCAGTGGAAAGGGAAATAGCCTGGCCTCTAACTTTGCATGACGGGCAGAAGGACGTGGAAGGTGGAACCGCGGTCCACTTCGCTTTCCACCTCGATCCTCCCGTTATGGGCCTCCACGATGCTTTTCACGATGGCCAAGCCAAGACCCGTTCCTGAAATCATTCTGGTGTTGTCGTCTTTCACCCGATAAAAGCGTTCGAAGATCCTGCTCAGGTTTTCCTGAGAAATGCCGAATCCGGTGTCCTTGACCGTGATGTGGAGGTAGTCCTTTTCGGCCGCAGCGAATACCCTCACCTGCCCTGCTTCCGGGGTGTACTTGATGGCATTGGTGAGCAGGTTCGCGATAACCTCTTCAATGGCCCTTTTGTTGGCCAGAACCGGAGGAAGCTCCGAAACAGAATCCAGACTCAGACGAATGTTCTTAGCCTGGGCTCGGGTCTGATGAAAAGCCACCTGCTCGGTCAGCAGGGAAGCAATCAGGAGTCTTTCCTTTTCGAGAGTGATCAATCCGGATTCTATCCTGGAAAGATCCAAAAGATCGGCTGCCAGGTCTGAAAGGCCTTTGATCTTTTCAGACACCCGGCCCAGGATCTCCCGCTGCTTTTCTGTGACCTCTCCCGCCAAACGATCTTGAATGACTTTGACAAGCGCCAGGACCGAATTCATGGGGCTCTTGATCTCGTGGGCCACCATGGAAACAAAGTCCGATTTGATCTGGTCCATCTTTTTCAATGCGGTGATGTCATGGACCACCGTCACGGTCCCCAGGTTTCGGTGAAGCCTGTCCCTGAAGGGCACACATCGCACCGCCAGCACCGTCTCTTTGTTTTCAGCGAGGGCCCCCTGATCAAATTCCTCCGTCAGTTCGGTAAGCTGATCCGCAGGCATGGAGAGGGCCTTATCAATCAGCTGGAGCAGCCTTTCGTTTTGGATCAGTTCCTTGACGGGCTTTCCAATGGGGCTTTCCCCTCGATATCCCGTGAGCTTGAGAAACGCCGGATTCGCCAGGGCCACCTGTTTCTCGCCGTCCGTGGCCATGACCCCGTCCAAGAGGTGCCTGATCAGCGTGCCCATTCTGGACTTTTCGTGGGCGATATCCTCGAGGCTTCGGATGTACTCAATGGCCCGTCCGATCACCGTCCGTAAATCCTCGGGGGAAAAGGGTTTTGAAATAAAATCAAAGGCACCCTTTTTCATAGCTTCCACGGCATGCTCCAGCGTGGCGTAACCGGTGATTACAATCACGAGCGTATCCGGGTGCCGGGCCTTCACATGCTCCAGCAAATCGATTCCCCGCAAACCCGGCATCATCAAGTCCAGCAGGATAATGTCAAAATGCTCATCCTCAATTTTTTTCAGCCCGGCGTAGCCGTTCTCTGCAAGCCCTACCTCGAATCCAGCCGCGGAAAGGATGCTGCGACATCCGTCGCGGATTCGTTTCTCATCGTCCACAACCAGAATCCGGGTGTGGTAAGCCGTTTGGGATGGTGCTTGGTCATTCATGCGTTGGTCGTCCTCTCGTCATTCAAACCGTCGGGTGGCAATGAGTCTTCAGGGTCTTCTTCCGGAACGAAAAGAGGCAGCTCCACAAGAAACGTCGTGCCCTGGGGACCTGTATCCTTGACGGAAATGCGGCCCCCGCTCTCGTGGATGATGCCGAGAGAAGTGCTCAACCCCAGTCCCGTGCCCTTTCCTGGCTCTTTGGTGGTGAAAAAAGGATCAAATATTTTGGGAAGGTTTTCTTCTGCGATGCCGCAACCGCTGTCCTTAACCTCCAGGTAAACCCTCTTGTTCGGCTTGTCGCGGTAAGTGCGGAACGTCAGCACGCCTTCTCCATTCATGGCGGCACAGGCATTTAAGATGAGATTGATGAGCACCTGGGCGAGCTGATTTTTGTCCGCGTGAACCAGCATCATATCTTCAGAAAGCTCCTTGAGGACCACGACGTTTCCGAAAAGCTTCTGGTCACGGATCAGGTTCAGGCTCTGATGGACAAGATCATTGAGCGAGATGATTTCTTTGGTTGTTGTCGATCGTCTGCTGTAAGCAAGCAGGTTCTTCACAATGCCTTTGCATCGATTCACGTCCTCCACAATGTAGGCCAGGTGTTCCCGCATAGGATCATCCTTATCCATTTGCTCCAGAGCCATGCTGGCATAGAGAAGAATTCCCGTGAGGGGGTTGTTGACTTCGTGGGCTACCCCCGCCGCCAACTGGCCAAGGGAAGCCATTTTCTCCGACTGGGCGAGCTGGGCCTGGGTGTCCTTCAGGGCTTTTTCCACGGCCACTCTTTCTCTGAGATCATTGTAAATCCCCATGGTGGCTACTTCCTTTCCTTGTTCATAAATAATGGATGCAGTAACCTCCGCAGGGATCACTTCCCCTTTGACATTCAGAATGTTGACCTTGGTTGGGGGGAGTTTGCCTTTTCCATTCCTCTTCCCCTTTCGCATCTCCCGCATAAGCTCTTTGGCTTTACCAGGAGGGTACAGATCGACCACGGTTTTCTTCCCTTTCACTTGGCTGACGGAAAATCCGAAGAGAGCTTCAGCCGCTCGATTCATGATCAGGATATTTCCGTCTAGATCCGCCGCAACAATAGCGCTCGCTGAGCTTTGGATGACTTTTTCCAGGAATTCCCTGGTCTCTTCGAGCGTCCTCTCCAGAGTCTTGATCCTCGTCACATCCCGGAGGCTCTCCATGATGTAGAGGATCTTGCCGTCATCGTCCTTGATGGGAGAAAAGACCCTGTCCTCCCATGTCTTTTCGCCATTGCTGAGGGTAACCTCTCGGAGGATGGAATGCCCTTCGCCGTTAGCCAGGACTCCCGGAAGGGGGCAGACATCCGCGGCGCAGGGTTCCTTGGAATCGTAGAAGATCTCATGACAAGTCTTGCCTTCGATGTCTTTCATAGGGACACCGAATTTGTCCAAAAGCTTTTGATTGGCCGTGACAATGACCTTGTCCGGTTTCAGGATGAGGGTTGGAAAAGAAAGAGAGTCAAAG
>JALOPA010000068.1 GCA_025454125.1 Thermodesulfobacteriota bacterium | reverse complement strand
TTCCCCATGGCCACCAACTTGTCGGCTGGCGCATCGAGCATTCGAAGCAATTCAGCAGTCAGGGCGTCCACGCTCTCCGGTTCGCAGGTCCACCCGGTACTTTCAGAGACGTAGGTGTCCATACCGCCACAGCGAGTCAGGAGGACCGGCAGCCCGGCCTCCATGGCTTCGAGCGCCGCGTTCGACATTCCCTCATAACGGGACGGCAGAAGAAACACATCCATGCCTGCGAGCTTGGCGCGAATCGCTTCTTCGGGCAAGGCCCCGGTGAAGCGCACTTTGCCTTCGAGACCCAGTCGTCGAGACTGTTCGAGCAGCAATGCCCTATCCGGGCCGGTACCGATGATTTCGAGACTGAAGTCCCTGCCGGCAGCTACCACCTTGGCTAACGCTTCCAGCAAAACGTCGAGCCCCTTTTGCGCGGTCAAGCGTCCGACCCACACGAGGCGACGGACCGATGCTGGAGCGGATTTCTGGATTGGAAGGCCGATGGTGATTCCGTTTGGAATGCGTGCGATCTTCGGACCGCGGATCCCCAACTCAACCAAGTCAGACCAAATGGCCGGCGCGATGACGTTGATCGCATCACAGTGTCGATTGATCATTTTCAGGAGGAGTCGCCAGCCGGGAATCGACCGAACAAAATGGCTGTCTCCAGCGCCCTTGGCGTTGATCGGACAGGCGAGCAGCGGCAGGTGGATTTCTCCGATCGCTTTCAGGAGGCAGATCGAGACGGCTCCGTCGCCCAGGCCGCGGCAATAGATTACATCAAGATTCTTCTTGATCTTGTGCAACAGAGACGCCAGGGAGAGAAAGTAGCTTGCGGCTCGGCCTATACGTCCCGTGCGGTCATTGACCGCAAGATGGTGGGTGCGTATCTCGGTGCTGCCGAGATGCAGAACCCCATCGGGAATCCGATGTCCAGCCACTTCGACGTAGTGGCCAAGATCGGACCATGCTTCTACCAGGCGTGCGATTTGGTTTTCGGCGCCGCCGAGCACATAGGGGGGAAGATTGGCCACAACCAGAATCCGCATAAAAGGGTCACCCGTTGAAACGGAGCCAGGATTGAAACATCAAAACCGGCCAGAGAGCATAACCGTGGTCCCCATAACCCGACAAATGTTCATCCACAAGGGTCGCCACCGATTTGGGATCCAGATACCCTCCCCGCTTTATTCCGTCCTGGTTCAAGAGATCGAGCATCCAGCTCCTCAGCGGTTGACGCAGCCAGGCGTCAACCGGGATATCGAATCCGTGCTTGGGCCTGTCTAGGAGGTCTTGCGGGAGGAGCCGGTGCAGAAGTTTCCGGAGCAGCACTTTGCCTTCACGGCCATTGAAGCGCAAACTTTCAGGAAGGCGCCAAGAAAACTCGACAATACGGTGATCGAGCAAGGGCGGCCTCATTTCCAGCGCCACTGCCATACTGGCTCGGTCGACCTTGGTTAGAATGTCTTCGGGCAGGTAAAGGCACTGGTCGGTGAACATCATACGCCTGGCGGCGTTTTCCAGTTGATAGGGAATGGTCGGAAAGGGAGAAGTGCCCGCGAGCCCCTTTGGCCAGCAGCGTTGAGCCGTCGGGGTCAGGGACAACGACAGGAGGTTGGCGTAGTAGTCGTCGAAACTCTGTGAGGTGATCCGATGCTGGAGCCTGCTCATGCGAAAACCCCAACGCCCCCACCCCCTTGCCATGCGGCTCGCGCCGTTGAGAAGGGAGGCCATCCTCCTCCTTGTGCTCGTTCGCCAGCCGCCAATGTAGCGCCAAATCCGGTGCGCGTCGAAATAGCGTCCATAACCGAAGAAAAGCTCATCACCGCCGTCACCCGACAGGGCGACCGTGACATGTTGCCTGGCGATGGCTGCCACCAGGAGTGTCGGGATCTGAGAAGGGTCAGCAAAGGGTTCGTCGTAGACTTGGGGCAATGACGGAATCATATCCATCGCACGCTCAGGCGATAGGCGAAAGGGCGTGTGTTCCGAACCGATGCGGTCGGCAATCCGCTGTGCGTATCCTGCCTCGTCGAAGCGATCCTCCTGAAACCCGATCGTAAAGGTCCGAATCGGCCGGGAGGATTGCCGCTGCATCAGCGCCGCCACCAGAGAGGAATCCAGACCCCCGGAAAGGAGCACTCCGACCGGGACATCGGCTTCCATCCTCAATCGTACCGCATCGTCCAGGAGACTCTGCAGGGCAGCGGCTGCTTCCTCGTCATCCCCGGGAAACGGTTGCAGAAGGCCCTGGAGAGCGACCCGGGAAAGACTCCAGTAAGTGTTGACCTGGGAAGCGAACTCCTGGAGGCTCAACGGCACAGCCGCTTGCTCTGCCCCGAGCTCGACAAAGGTGGCGGCAGGCAGCTTGAAGATGCCTTCGTGAATCGACAGGGGAGCCGGGATGTAGCCGAAACGGAGCAGCAACCCCAGAGCTTGCCTATCGACGGTGTGCTTCCATCGGGGCAGACGTCGGAAGGCTTTGAGCTCCGATGCAAAAGCGACGCTGTCGCCGACCCGGCCGACGTAGAGAGGCTTTTCCCCCATCCGATCACGGGCGAGGGTCAGCTTTCTTTCTTCTCTGTCCCAAACGGCAAAGGCGAACATCCCGTTGATCCGTTCGAGACTGGCCCGCACACCCCAGCGCTCGATCGCGGTCAGCAGGACTTCGGTATCGGAGCGGCCGCGCCAGGGGAGGGTGCGAGTCTTTTCTAATTCCTTGCGCAGTTCTTGGTGATTGTACACTTCGCCATTGTAGGAAATCACGAAGCGGCCATTTTCCGAGACCATAGGCTGATTCCCCATCACCGAGAGGTCCAGGATAGAAAGCCGCCGGTGGGCGAGCCCAACCCCGGCCGGGGCATCCGACCATGTGCCGGAGGCATCCGGTCCGCGGTGTTTCAAAGCGTCGGCCATGGCGGAGAGGCGGATCGCCATTTCCGTTTCAGACGCTGAAGGGCCTAAAATCCCGGCTATCCCACACATGATGATCCCCTCTGACTCCTTTCGACGAAGCGGGTTTCGGGTTTGACCTTCCGTCCTACGACATAAACCCCGGCGGTGATCAGGTCTTGATCAGACATTTCTCGAAACCGAGTTGCCAGTTGGCCGCGGTGGAGGCGGGAGGGAACCCGTGAGCGCTCTTCCAAGACAATTTGGAAGCCATTTTCGGTGAGCAAGCGAAGGTGGGTGCTGCAGGGTTCCCGATTGAGCAGGTACGGTCTGTTTCCGCGGATCAGCCGCCACACGGCGTCCGGGTAGACCCAGTGACCGTTCCACTCGTGCGACGTCCCGTGGGACTTGAAGTCAATCTGATGCGACATCAGCCCACCCGGTCTTAGCCATGCAGAGCAATTCCTGTAGAGCGTCCTCAGGTCGTCGACATGCTCCAAGACCGCCTGCGAGAAGATGAGGTCAACGCTCCCGGGCGAAAGGGCCTGCCGCGCTTCATTCGGTCGCACATAGGTCACCAGGGACTTCTCGTCTAAACGGCCGCGGAAGGCCGCTTCAATGGCGCGACACCTTTCTGGCTCAAGCGTTCGCGGAACGAAGGCCGGGAAAGCGTAATCGTCCAGCAAGGGCTTCACCTCGGGGAATTCCTGCTGGTCAGGAATCGAGGCGCCGATGCTGAACAACTCCGTCAGGGCTTCCAGGATTCTCAGATTGCGCTCCGCGCAGGCGTGTTCGACGGCATCTACGGCGACGTAACGCTCGGCCCCGCACAGCAGCGCTGCCAGGCCAGTGCCAAGGGAGTCCCCTGGACCAAGCTCGACAACGGTGCCCGGGCAACTCCCGCCCATGTCGTTGAATGGCTGCGTCTTGACCAAATGGCGCAACCATACCGAATAACAATAACGTGCAGAATCGCTCCCTCTGGTTCCTTTGTGGAAGAGTCGAACGCCTCCCGGCAGCAACGACAGTCCGCCTTCCAGAATCGCCCTGATGCCGTAAGCTGCAATCGTCAGCATGCTTTCTCGTCCCCCTGTGGCCGGACACCGCGCTTCGGCCCTAGGCGTCCGCCTCCCGCCCTAGGCTAATCTCCAAATAACGTGCAGAGTTCGCTTCCAAACTGAACTGCTCGAGCCAATGGGTCGGATCCGCAGCGACAAACGCACCCGTCAGCGCGCTGGTCATCGCTGCGGCCATGGCCGGGACATCTTCCACGGGGCAAAGCTGTCCGTAGGCGCCGTTGTCGAGAATCTCCCTCGGACCGCTGGGACAGTCCGTTGCAACCACTTTCGTGCCGCAGGCGAGCGCTTCGATCAGGACCCAAGGCAATCCTTCCCATCGGGACGACAAAACGAAGAGCGAAGCCCTTGACAGGAACGGGTAGGGGTTCAAAACGAAACCGGGCAGGTCGACATCGCGATCGATGCAGAGACTCAGAGACAACCTCTGCAGGATCGGCCGCTCTTCACCTTCCCCAAGGATGATCAACCTCGACGGGAGCCGTTCCCGCACCAAAGCAAAGGCCCGGAGCAAGGTTGAAAAACCCTTCTGCCGGGTCAACCGTCCCATGGCGACGATCACCGGAAGGGGGCCGTTTTGAAGCCAAGGGTGCTCGGTCGGCTCTCGTGATTTGGCCAACAGATCTGCGCACACCACCGGATTGTAAATGACCCGGATCGACCGGCGGGGGATGCCGGTCACCCGGGCCAGGTCGTCCGCGACCCCATGGGATACCGCGACAAGGGCATGGGCTTTTGGGAAAAAGCGCCTTAGGAGAAGCGGCATCAGAAAGCGATTGTGCGCTGGGGATTGGCGGAGTTCGATACTCAGGTTGCTCGCCTCGCACAGCACACAACGGGTCTTGACGGCCGAGAGCTGGGAGGCCAAAACGGCTGCAAGATTCGCGCTGGTGATCGTGGACAGCAGGGCCTGCGGCTTTTCGGAAGACAGGTACCGGGCAAGCGCCGGGATAGCCGTCAAAGGACGCGAGGCATGGAGGTCGATGACACGGACACGCGGCGGGACGCTGCCCAGGTAGGCCCCCTCGGACTTGGAAAGCAGCATGTCCACGGCGTGTCCCCTTCGAGCGAATTCCGCTGCCAGGTTGAGCATCCTTTTTTCTGCGCCCCCTCCGGCGAGCGAGGGGAGGAAGAGCGCCAGCCGTTGGGTCGCGCCGGAACGAGGTCTGGGGAATCCTTCGCAAGGCACGGCGTTAGAAGGCTCCTTCATTGCACGGAACACAATGTGCTTTTCGCGTGTCAAGAGGCGGGCAAGCACCAAGCGGTTTCGGATAAGACCAATCGCCGCCTCCCTGGGGCCCGAGGTCGCCTTGGCCATGAACGCGTGCTCGAAGCAGTTCGCTCGGGGAAAGACCGTTCGTAACAGGGCAAACATCGTCGCGGTACTGAACGATTGGAGGTGCCCCACTTTGTGAAAGACCTCACCGCATTCAGGGCACATGACAACCCCGTCGGCCAGGGATTCTTCACACGGCACGGTACCGATGACCTGTCCCCCGGGGACGAGAGCTCTTTTGATTTCCTTTAGAGCCCTGAGGGTTGACTCCGGCGTCAGATGCTCAAGCACTTCTGAGACGATCACGGCGTCGAAAGCGTCGCTCCCGAAGGGGAGATCTTCCAGCTTGCCCGCGGTCAACTGAACTCCATTCTTATCCCTTAGGGTGTGCAGGCTCATCCAGTCGGGGTCCAGGGAGAACACCTGGGCACCCAGATGCCGGCAAAATCCTTCGAACAGGCCTCCACCGATGCCCACGTTCAGCACTCGTTGTCCGCTCTTGAGGTAGCGGGTCAGAAAATGAAGGCGGAACGCCGAACCCCGAAATGTCTCCGGCGCTCTTGTTTGGTAGTAGGACCAAACGTTCTGATTGCTCTTAGACACGGGCATCCCTTGTTCCTTTCTCGGATCCGGGCGGACGGGGCTCCGGTTGAGGGCAATAGGCGATGACCCCCATGGCCACGGCCATGGCAATCTCTGCCGCATAGGTCGCTACCGCCGCGCCACGCCAACCCCACAAGGGGATCAGCCAGAGGTTGAGGGCGATATTCAACATGCTGCCCCCTGCGAGAATGTGGACCGCATAATTCTGCCGGTCTCCGCCGATCAACAGGGACTGCAAAAGGAGTCGAGGCAATGACAAGAGGGGAACCCAGGCAAGCCATTGAAGGGCAGGCACTGCATCGACAAAGGTCGAACCGAGCAAGGAGGGCAAAAAGCCTGCACAGAGAAAGAGGCCGAGTCCGGCCAGGAGGCTGTATGTGAACGGGATGAAGAGAACTCGACGGGCGTAAGCCAAGGAGTCCCGCAGGCCGCCCTCGCCAGCGCGGAAAAAATGAGGCATCGCGGCGCTGAGCAAGGAAAGCAAAGGGACGGAGGTCAAGTCGGCCACTCGATACCCTGCGGAGTAGGCGCCCGCCGCCTCCATGGTGGCCAACCGTGCGAGCATCATCTTGTCGATGTCGGCGTAGATCTTGATGGCCGCACCGCCGAAGGCAAAGACGAGGCCCTCGCGGAGCGATCTCCAAACGTAAAGCCGGTGGGGTTTTTCCGCAGGACCGAGCTCTTTGCATACCGTCCGCCACGCGTATACCGCGGAAACAAACGCGGCGACGGCATACAGAAAGGCCCAGGCGCTCAGGCGCATGTCGTCGGATAAAACCAGTTGTAGCGGGAACAACGCAAGCGCACCCCCAAGCCTTGGCAGGACAGGTACGAGCGAATGATGGGCGGCACTGCCCAGACGATCGTGGCCCTGGTACGCCGTGATTGCCGACAGATTGACGGGTGCGAAGACCAGATCAGCCAAGCCTATGAAAACGATCACGACGAGGGATACGCTGGCAGGCAAGAGGGCCCAAGCAAATACGACATAGAGAGCAAAGAGGACAGGAGAACTTATGGCAACGGCAGTGAGCGTGCGACCCCAGGCAGCGGCGAAGCTTTCTGGATTGCGCGAAACGTCGCGCACCATCAAAACCTGAGTGCCCCATCCGCTGAAGCATCCGAATGCGGCCGATAATGCCAAGACCGCAGCGTACGCACCGTAGTCAGCAACGCCGAGCACACGGGCTACGATGAGAAAAACGAGGGACTGAACCAAGGTGCGAAGCCCCATTCCTGCGGTCATTGCCAGCGTACCTTTGGCCAAGCGGCCGGGTCGCCAGAGGCACAGAGCCGTAAGGCATTGGCGCAGGGTCTGGGGAGAGTGATTCACGTTGTTGCCCGTCATCTTGCAGTCTTAAACTCCCTACGGTTGCAAAGCCGCGTTCTCATCGGATTGAAGCAGGCTACCGCCCTGTGTTCAACGCGCGTTTCATTCGGCTTCGCCAGGCGGGCCCGCCTCAGGCGGGATACTCTGCAACTTGCTGCAGAGAGGATCGGCCTTTGCCAAAGGCTTCGCCGCCGTTCCGCTCAAGATACCCCGCAGCGCTCTGCGGGGAGCTTCATTCTGAAAAGGGTTCAAGAGGTCTATACGGCATCCGGGCATTTCTATGGACCCTTCCCGTGCGATCACCCCGAAATCGACACCCCGGTCGACCTCGAAGCGAATCCTCGGCAACGAACCGCAGCGGAATCGCCGTCCGTCGGGGCGCGTGACTAGGCAGTCACGTTCGGTCAGAACGCTAAGGGGCCGTATGTCTCGGTTCCCTTGATAAGAAAACCGCCACCTCCTGACAGGGAAATCATTTTTTCTTCCTTGTCTTGCAAGAACTCGTTGATCGCCTTTGTCGCTCCTGGACAACTGGAAGAACTCGATGCTGTCCAAGATAGGTTGATACAAATCGACGTCGATGTGAACGAAGCAGAAGTCTCCATGCTCAACACCCGAGAAACACCGGGGTATCCAGCCTTTGTGAATGTTGATGGCACTGAATTCCGACAGGTTTTCAGCCACGGTTTCCACACGGCAGGACAGATCTCCTTCTCTCCAGTGTTTTCCATCAACCTCTGCGGGCTTTGATAAACCTTCAAAAGAATCGAAAAGATGATGGGTTCGCTTGTGCATCCCCTGGGCTTGACTGACTTTACAAATGATGTAGGACCCCGCACCATTGAACACGCCGCACTCCGCAGTGTCTCCTGGCACACTTCTGACCAATCGCATCAGCTGATACAGCATCCAGCGACGATCGGTATTCATGCCATCGATTTCGTTAAATCGGATCAGGTATTCGTTAAATCCCGGATCATTCCACCACCCCATTTGAGGCCATTTGAATCGGTATTTGGGCACGAGTATCCCGCCGATCCATCGCAGGATATTGAACCGAAAGAGAGTGTGCTCAGAGTTCACGAGCCTATTGAAACCTGCAATCTTTGTTGCGAGTTTTCCTTTGCTGTTCATCTTGTCTAACCTACCGAGGATAGGTTCAGCACCCTTGCTTTTTCCAAATCAGCAGTGTCGGCATGCGGTCCAGCTTGGGTTGAAACGCTTGGTACTCTTCGTTGCTCAAGACCAGTGAACGGATTTTCCGCTTGGTGTATCGTTCAGTTTTTTTGCTCAAATCGGCCAGGTGACGATCGTTGATGTTTCCGACCAGAATGAGATCTATGATGCCGGTGTCTTTGCCCTCGGCATAATCGCCGACAAGATAGGCGCGGTCGAGGTCCCCCAGCCGGGTGACGATTCCGTCAATGACCTGATCCAGTCCCATTACCTTGCCGACCATGGATTTCAGTTCGGGGAACAGAGGGTGGTCCGGGTTGGCCGTATAGTAGACATTTCGGCCATTCTTTTCTGATTTTAATAGGTTGGTTTTGGTGAGTTGGTTCAGTTCTTCGCGGACTGCATTGGTGGACAGGTTGAATTCTTTTGCCAGCTCCCTGAGATAGGATTTGATTGCAGGATTGAAGAAGAAGCGCACCAGAAGTTTGATCCTGGTCTTGGAAGAGATAAGCCCTGAGAAAAGGCTGTCAGATCCCTGCTCTTTCATGAGTAGAGATATTACTCGAAATATTACTTTTTGTCAAGCGACTCTTAACTCGAATCTCCCAGCCGGGTAGATCATAAAGATGGAGATTGCTTGACTCGATCGCGGAAATGGCCTGTCAGGGCGAAGGTCAGAAGGTACGTAGGAAAAAAGGCGAGGCCGTAAAGAAAGGGTCGAAGGGGTATAGAGTACCTGGGAAATGGGGCACCGATGACATGGAGCGCCGTGTAGTAAATCAGCAAAAGCGATGTAGTCCTTGCAGTGAGGACAGCGCCGTCCTCTATGCCTATCCTTGACAAGGGTAACCAGACCATCAGGGTGCCGAATAAGGCGAGGATGACTAGCGGCCAATGCAGGGCGTGCATGAGGTGGTGGCTCCACTTGAAAAAGGGAGCATGGAAGTAGGGGGACCGGGACACAGGATAGACGAAGGCATCTCCTACGCCTTGAACCGTGTTCCAAGACCAGAAGGCAACGGGTTTTCCAATAAGAAACCAGTGAAGATGCTTCATGGGGTCCTTCTGAAACCGGATCGAGATCTCTTCTAGAACTGAGGGAATGTCACGGCTGATCTCAGACGCTCGGGGATCGTAGCGATAGGGGAATCCTCTGCTTTCCTTAACGCTCTCGTAGGTGAAGTCGGGATACATGCCGTGGTGCAGAAAGTTGATCATGAGCGTTTTGTCGCCCGAAACGCCCAAAGTGTGCATGTTCCGGATGATCCAAGGTGAAAGCGACAATGAGAACACTATAAGGGCCATCGCAGTCAGTTTACCACCTCTGCGCCAACCGAATTGAAAGACGAGGAAGAATGCGAAAAGAAGGGGGAAAAACTGAAGGCTCGGCCTCACTAGGCTGGCGAGACCCATGAGGAGTCCTAGACCAAGTGTCAGCCACCAGGACGGGTTGGAACGGAGAAAGCCGGTCAGCCAGACGGTCACGGTCAGCGTGAAACAGAAGAGGGTTTCGGTAAGGATGTAGCTGTTCGCCACGATGAGGTGAGGGCTTACGGCAACGAGCAGAGAAGCGGCTAGAGCCCAAACATGGGGCAGAAAGCTCTTGCAGAGCAGGTACGTCATAAGGATGGTGAGGAGGCTCAGGATGACCTGGGCAATGATCACTCGAGCAACGAAGGATTCGAATGAGAGGCCGTCGAGAAAAGGAACAAGGAACAGAGGGTATCCCGGCGATCGCACGCTATCGGGTGTCACAGGAGAGCTGAGATCTCTCATGTTCGCGATTTCCTGTGAATAGGTGTGTTTGTAGCGGAGATTGTAGGCGTACATGAAATAGTTCCCTGCATCGGCCCTCAAAGGGTTGATCACGAGCGTTCCAACTGCCGATCCAATCCTCAAATAGAATCCGACAACCAAGATACAAAGGAAAACAAAAAGGATTATCCAGGACGATCTCGTTGCGATTCGTTTCATAACCCTCTTTACCCTGTCTTCTTATCGTTAACCTTCCCTGAGGAGGCGCTGGAGATAATCGCCGTAGGTGCTGTTTCGCATGGATTGGGCTACTTCTTCGAGCTTTTCCCTGGAGATGTACCCCATGCGAAAGGCGATCTCCTCGAGACAGGCGATCTTGAGGCCCTGGCGTTGCTCGATGATCTGGATGAAGTTCGTGGCTTGAACAAAGGATTCGTGGGTTCCCGTGTCGAGCCAGGCAATGCCGCGGCCCAGCTTTTCCACGTGAAGCTCGTTTTTTCCGAGGTAAACGCGGTTAAGATCCGTGATCTCCAGTTCCCCTCGGGGAGAAGGTTTGAGCATCCCCGCGTAGTCCGCTACATGTTCGTCGTAGAAATAGAGGCCTGTCACAGCCCAGTTGGAAAGCGGGGAGGCCGGCTTTTCGAAAAGATCCTTGGCCTTTC
>JALOPA010000067.1 GCA_025454125.1 Thermodesulfobacteriota bacterium | reverse complement strand
GCCTCTTCGAAGGATTTGCCCAGGTGGCCCAGGGCCAGCTCCTGAGCCCCTCCTTCTTCGGTTTCAACAAGGACGTGGGACCCTACCCCTATGACCCGAACCAGGCCAAGGCGCTCCTGAAGGAAGCAGGGGCCGCGGGCGCTACCATCGAAATCATCGGGACGGCCGGCCGGTGGCTCAAGGACCGGGAAATGGTGGAAGCCGTGGCCGGTTACTGGGAGGCGGTGGGCCTCAAGCCAAAGGTGAGGATCTTCGAGTTCAACGAGTATCTGAACCGGCTGTTTGACCGCAAGACCCGGGCGGATGCGATCTTTGTGGTGAGCTCCAACGAGCTGATGGATGCGGACAAGAGTTTTTCCGCCTATTACAAGGCAGGGGGAATCGGCTCCTCCAACAGCGACAAGGATCTGGCTGCCCTGATCGACTCGGCTCGGACCGAGACGGACCCGGCCAAACGTGCGGCCCTTTACAACAAGGCGGTGAAGCACACCTTTGACCAGGCTTACTTTGTGTGGCTCCTCAACATCGAGGATGTTTACGGGGTGAGCAAGCGGCTCAGCTGGCCCGGTCGGGTGGACGCCAAGATGCTCGTGAGCGAAATGCGGACGAAGTAACCCTTTCGACACCAGGCTTTCTGTGCAAAGAAGGACTGCCTGAGCGGGGCTCCAATTGCTCGCGGCAACCCTGCCCGCAACAGGCAGGTTGTGCTAAATGGATTCGGCAGGATTCTCACCCAGATGGGCAGGTATTTTCTCAAGCGATTGTGGCACGGCGCCATCGTGATCTTCGGCGTCACCATTTTGGTTTTTGTGGTGACCCGGCTGGTGGGAGACCCTGTCAAGGTGATGCTGCCTCTCGAGGCCACGGCAGAACAGCGCGCGGCCTTTGAAAAGGAGCTCGGCCTGGACCAGCCGATCCACGTTCAGTTTGTGGATTTCATGAAGGGGCTGGCCCGCCTGGACTTCGGCAAGTCCCTGTGGCAGCACCGGCCGGCCATGCAGATTGTTTTCGAGAAGCTGCCTCTGACGCTCGAACTGGCGCTTCTGGGCATCGGCCTGGCCTTTGTCCTCTCCATCCCTCTGGGAATCATTTCCGCTCTGAGACCCGGCGGGGTTTCAGACCGAAGCACGGTTTTGGTGAGCCTCATCGGGCTTTCCGTCCCCCAGTTCTGGCTGGGGCTTCTTCTGATCATCGTGTTCGCCGTCCAGTTCAAGTGGCTTCCCACCTCGGGGATCGACACGCCGGCCCACATCATTCTGCCCACGGTCACCATGGCGCTTCCGGCCCTGGCCCGTCTGGTCATGATCGTCCGATCTTCCATGATCGACGAATTGAATCAGCAGTACGTCAAAACCTGCTTTGCCAAGGGATTGCCCTTCTACCGGGTGGTAGGAGTTCACGCGCTGAGGAATGCGTCCCTGCCCGTGGTCACCCTGACCGGATGGGAACTCATCCGGGCCGTGGCCGGCTACTCCGTGGTCGTCGAAACAGTCTTTGCCTGGCCCGGGCTGGGCCTCACGGCCATCCAGGCCATCGAGCGGGAGGACCTGATTCTGCTTCAGGCCATTGTGTTCACCGTGGCCATTCTGGTGGTGCTGATCAACATCCTGATGGATATGGCGTACAAGATCATTGATCCGCGTTTGAAGTTGAGCTGACATGAGTGCCGAAGGGAAAACGACACAAAGCGGTGCGGAGCGCCGGGCCGGAAGTCTGAAAAGCCTGTTCCTGGAGCTGTGGAGGGACAAGGCCGGCTTCATCGGCATGGCCATGATTGCCGCTCTTCTTTTCATGGCGGTGGCTGCGCCCGTGATCGCACCGCACAGTCCCACGGCGCAGGATCTGCGCGCGCGCCTCAAGCCGCCCGTGTGGGATGAAAACGGAACCCGGAATCACCTTCTGGGTACGGACAACCTGGGAAGAGACGTGCTCTCCCGCGTGATTCACGGCTCGCGGGTGTCCCTCATGGTCGGCGCCTCCGTTGTCCTCGTCGCAGGCACTTTCGGAACCGTGTTGGGCCTCATCGCCGGCTATCGCGGCGGACGCACGGACAACTTCATCATGCGATGGATCGACACGCAGGTGGCGTTTCCCGGCCTGCTCATCGCGCTCATCATCCTGGCCGTCATCGGCCCCAGCATGTTCACCGTCATTCTTGTCCTTTCTTTCAACGGGTGGATGGTGTACGGCCGCATGACCCGAGGCGCGGTCCTGTCGGTCCGCCAGACCGCCTACGTGGAAGCGGCCCAAGTGGTGGGGTGCAGCGGGGCACGGGTCGTTTTCCGGCACATCCTGCCCAACCTCACGTCCCCGCTGCTGACCCTGGCCATCCTCGAGTTTGCCCGCATCGTGCTGGCAGAGGCGGCGCTCTCCTTTCTGGGCATGGGCATCCAGCCGCCGGCCACCTCATGGGGCCTGGACGTGGCCTCGGGCAAGAACTACCTGTTCAGGGCCTGGTGGCTCGTCACGTTCCCGGGGATCGCCATATCGCTCACCGTGCTCGCCATCAACCTTGTGGCCAGTTGGATGCGGTTGGTCTCTGATCCGCAGGAGCGGGAAAAGCAGTTTGCCCGCCAGATGCGCGCCCGCCGAAAGCGCGGGCCAGTCGTACAGGAGGGGGTGTAGCGGTTTGGTTTTTTGAAAGAATCGCAGGAAATGGCCATGGGAGCCTCTCTCAAAACAGAAAACGAAGAGTGGTTGCCTCGTAAGAAGTCGAAAAAATTTCGGTTCCGTGATTCCGGGGAAAACCGGATTTCAGTGTTTTTGATCCGTTACGGATTTTCTGGACCCCGGTCTTCACCGGGGTGACGACAGCTTGCAGACGCATCAAGAGTGGTGGGAGAAAAGGTAAAATGTCATAGGCGGTCGCTCGATGATTGTGGCTAACCAACAGCCCTTGCTTGAAATCGAAAACCTCGTGGTCCATTTCACGACCCGGAGCGGCATGGTTCAGGGGGTTCGCGGGGTGAACCTCCATGTGGGCCACGGGGAGACTCTGGGGATCGTGGGCGAGTCGGGTTCCGGAAAAAGCGTCACGGTCCAGGCCGTCATGGGGCTCATCACGACGCCCGGCGAAATTGTATCCGGCAGCATCCGCTGGAAAGGGAAGTCTCTTCTCGGACCCGGCGGACGGGAGTACCTGGAGAAGGTGCGGGGCAAGGAAATCACCATGATTTTCCAGGACCCCATGACCTCCCTCAACCCCCTGTTCACCGTGGGCACGCAGATCACCGAAGTGCTTCGCCACCACATGGGCATGGAAAAGAAGCAGGCTCTCCGACGTGCCGTCGAACTGCTGGAACTGGTGGACATCAACGCCCCGGAGCGGCGGCTGAACCAGTTTCCCCATGAGCTTTCCGGAGGCATGCGTCAGCGGGTGATGATCGCCATTGCCCTTGCCTGCGAACCGGAGCTGCTCATTGCCGATGAGCCGACGACCGCGCTGGATGTGACCATCCAGGCCATGATCCTTGAGCTTCTCGCAGAACTTCAGGAGAGGCTCAAGCTCTCTGTGATCATGATCACCCATGACCTCGGGGTCATCGCCCAGATGAGCCACAGGGTGGCGGTCATGTATGCAGGCAAGATTGTGGAAGTGGGGCTTGCCGAGGACATTTTCGAGAGGCCTGTGCACCCTTACACCCAGGGGCTTTTGAGGGCGACTCCGCGGCCCGATGAGGTCACGGAGCGCATGATCGCCATCGAGGGGGTGCCGCCGAATCTGATCTCCCCGCCGGAGGGATGTGCCTTTGCAGCCCGGTGCGAGCGGGCAGGAGAGGCTTGCGGGCTTTCGCCGTCGCTGACAGCTTACGAAGAGAACCGCATGGTGTCCTGCTGGTGTGCGTCGAAGAAGCAGGGAGCCTAGAGCAGAGAGCAAGAAGAAGTGCCTAAAATTGAAAAGGCAGTGACAAGAGACAAGTGACGAGTGACAAGATAAGAGCAAAACAAAACCAAGGTCCTTACTCGTTACTTGTCACTTGTCACTCGTCACTTTCTTTTGACCACGGACCACTGACAACGGACTACGGACAACATGCAACCCCTGACAACCAGCGCAAAGCAAGTAAACCCTGAAACAACCGCTCCTCTCGTGCGCGTTGAAAACCTCACCGTTCGCTTCCATGCAGGCCGGACCGGGTTTTGGGGGCAGCGTTTCCTGATGGTTCATGCCGTGGAGAAGGTCTCCTTTGATATCAAACCGGGAGAAACCCTGGGGCTGGTGGGCGAGTCGGGATCAGGCAAAAGCACAACGGGCCGTGCGATTCTGCGGCGCGTTCCCGTGGCCGGCGGCCGAATCATGTTCAGAGGGGATGACATCACGCAGGCGACCGATGAGGAGTTGCGCCCCCTTCGCCGTCACATGCAGCTCGTTTTCCAGGATCCCTATGCCAGCCTAAATCCGCGAATGAGAATCGTCGACATCGTTGCAGAGCCATTGGTCGTCCACGGCACGGTGAAAAGCTCGAAGGACGCGGCCCAGAAGGTGAGTGAGCTGCTGGATCGGGTGGGGCTTCCACCGGACGCAGGGAGCCGCTACCCCCATGCCTTCAGCGGCGGCCAGCGCCAGCGGGTGGGCATTGCCCGTGCTTTGGCTCTCAGCCCTGAGTTCATCGTGGCCGACGAGCCGGTCTCGGCTCTGGATGTCTCCATCCGCGCACAGATCGTGAACCTGCTGCAGGATCTCCAGCGGGACCTGGGCATTGCCTATCTCTTTATCGCCCACGATCTTGCCGTGGTGCGGCACATCTCCCACCGCATCGCCATCATGTATGCCGGAGTCCTCATGGAAATCGCCGGACGGGATGACCTCTACGAAAATCCGACGCACCCCTACACGCAGGCGCTGCTTTCGGCCGTTCCCGTGCCTGATCCCAAAATCCAGCGGGCCCGAAAACGAATCATTCATTCCGGAGAGGCTCCGAATCCGCTGAACCCGCCGCCCGGCTGCCGGTTCCAGAACCGCTGCCCGCAGCGAACAGGTGACTGCTCCGCACAAGCCCCGATCCTGACCGAAAGAAGCCCAGGACACTGGGTGGCCTGCTGGAATAGGTGAGAAGAGATCTCACCACAGAGACACAGAGGACACAGAGGGGATTTTTTCGCCTTTCGGGACTTGCCCGCCAGTCGTTTAGGTGGGGGTACCGAAAGGCGAAAAGGACCTCCGTCGCCTTCAGAACAGGCTATAGCGTCTCCATGTGATTTTCTGAGGGCACAACGGTTTTGTTTGTACCGCCAGATGGCGGAACAAAAAAACTCCTCTCCGTGTCCTCTGTGCCTCTGTGGTGAGTTCTATTTCCCGGCGAAGAGGTCGGTCAGTCCTGCCTTGTGCACCCGCTCGCGGATGACTTTAGGATCCGTGGAATAGAGGTCCCTCGCCTTCATGCGCTCGAAGAAAACCGAGCCGGAGAAGGTGTACTTCAATCCCAAACCCTCTTCGGTCTTCATCTGCTGCCGCACGTAGGCGATGGCATCGCCGACGGCGAGGCTGTCTGGCAGCACTACGGGCTTCTCTTTCCTGATCCATCGAGCCGCATTGTACCCTGCCAGAGTGCCGGTGCAGATGGCTTCCGTGTGTCCCACGAGCAGCCCTGCCTTTTCGCCGCCGCAGAAAAGATTCTTCACTCCCTGGACCGCCAGGGCGTCGTCCCTCGGCGCCATGCCGATGTAGCGGATGGAGTTCCCCTGGCCTCCGGCATAGGGGTCTTCGTAGCGTGCGTTTTCGAAGCCGGGAATCTCGCGAAGAAGATCCAGGGGGAAAAAAGGCGTCATCAGCTTGGCATGCCCCGTGTTGAGGAGTACGATATTCTCCTCGAACGCGGGGATAGCGTACTGCTGGCAGCACTTGAGGCTGAGCTTGCCTTTGAGGATTTTAGCCGCGGGAAGCGGGATCACGGCTACGCCGGTTGTGTCAAGCAGGCTCACGATCTGCGGATCCAGGGACTCCTTGAGGAGTTTGCAGGAGCCGCTCATGGCGCCGACTTGGTCTCCCTTGCGGCCGATCATTTCTTTGACGCCCGCTTTGGCTGTCAGGCTGACCCGGCCTCCAAAGGAGTGGCAGCGGAGGATGCACATGACGCACCCGTTGCCGTACTTGTTGCAGTTGGCCGGGGGGCCGGCTGTGCCTGTGGCATCGACAAAGGCATCCCCGCTGATCTGCAAGGAGTCCTCGTCCCGTTTGCCGGTGATGGACGTGATCGCGCCGTTGCCCATTTCCACGTCGGTGATGCGTGCTCTTGTCAGAATCTGAATGCCCTTGGACTGGAGGAGCTTTCTGACGCTGGGTTCCATCTTGGCCACGTTGTAGAGAGAGGCATGCCGGTGGCCCGGAAACTCGATGTTCCGGTGCAGGGCATTCCGGTCGGTCAAATCAAAAAGATCGCCTCCCCCCAGGGCAATCATCTCCTCGGCTGCTGTGAAGCGGCCGTTGTTTCTCATGATGCCGCCCACGAGGCCGGTCCCCAGAAGCATGTCGGTCCGCTCGATCAGGACGACTTCAGCACCCTGTTTTGCGGCTGATAGCGCGGCCCCGCACCCGGACCATCCCCCGCCTACGATCACGATTTTCATTTCCGATCTCCTTAATGGTGATTCCAGATTATTACCGCCTTTCTTTCGATGCAATCATAATTTCAGGGCTCCAGGGCTATAAAAAGCCCGTGGAATTCATGAGCTTGCATAACCCGTTTGGGCGGCTTATAAAGGGCCTATTGCCCAACGGTGATAAGAGAAAAGATCTCGCCTTCACGTGGAAACTTCCGTTCGGTTTTTCACCGGGATGGAGGCACAAAGATGCAGAGGCGCAAAGGCACAAAGTAAGAAAAGGAGAAAGGCCCAAAAGAGCAAAGGGACATAGGGTTTGAGAAGAAGGGTTTTTCTGCTTTGTGCCTTTGCCACTCTGTCCCTTTGTCCCTTCTTGCTTTTGTCAAAGGAGCCTTTATGAACACCTGGCACACTCAGTCCTTAGCAGAAATTTTCCAATCCCTGTCTTCCTCTGAGAAGGGACTCACCGCGGATGAAGTCAAGACCCGGATCGAGACGCACGGCCCTAATGAACTGAAAGAGCGAAAAGGGAAGAGCGCCCTGAGGATGTTGGGGGAGCAATTCGCCGAAACCATGGTGCTCATCCTCATCGCAGCCGCGATGGTTTCCGCCTTCCTGGGCAAGGGGACGGAGACAGTGGCTATCCTGGCCATTGTCGTGCTCTTTGCGGTGCTGGGCTTTGTGCAGGAATACCGGGCGGAGCGGGCCATGGCTGCGCTCAAACAGCTGGCGGTGCCCACGGTGAGGGTGCGTCGGGAAGGCGTCGTGCAGGAGCTCTCCGCACGGGATCTCGTCCCGGGGGATGTGGTTTTGCTGGAGGCCGGCAACGCGGTGCCCGCCGACGTCCGCCTGGTGGAGAGCGCGGGCCTGCGCATTCAGGAAGCGGCCCTCACCGGAGAGTCGGAAGCTGTGGAAAAGCACATCGATCCGATCCCTGAGCCGGACCTTCCCCTGGGGGACCGGCGCAACATGGCCTATTTCGGGACGGCGGTCACCTACGGCAGGGGCAGCGCCGTGGTGGTGACCACCGGCATGAACACGGAACTGGGCAAGATCGCCTCGCTGATCCAGGAGGTGGCGCCCGAGCAGACGCCTCTTCAGAAGCGGCTTGACCAGGTAGGCAAAAGCCTGGCGGTTGCCGGGGCCCTGGCCGGCCTGCTGGTTCTGCTCACAGGGGTGCTCTTCGGGGAACCCTTGCGCGATATGTTTCTCACCGCCGTAAGTGTGGCGGTGGCCGT
>JALOPA010000066.1 GCA_025454125.1 Thermodesulfobacteriota bacterium | reverse complement strand
CTCCGGGGTGGCGGCACTCGACTTGAAACTGAACGGGTCCTGGGACAGGCCCGGGGCCACGGGAGAGGTGCGTTTGACCAAGGGCGCCTACGAGAACCTGAGGACCGGAACGATCTTCAAGGAGATCGAGATGGAGATCGAGGCCCGATCATCCTTGCTGGTTGTGAACCGGGCAACCGCCACTGACGGAGAAAAAGGCCGCCTTTCGGCTCAAGGCCTATTGGAGTTGAGTCCGCGGCAAGGGTTCCCCTTCCGGCTAAACCTTTCCCTGGAAAGAGCCAAGCCCTTTCGTTATGACTGGGGCTCAGCCGTCCTTGGGGGAGATCTCACCCTCACCGGTTCCTTTGCCGAGGCCTTGCTCGCCGGCCGGATACGCGTGGAGTCGGCTGAATTCCGCATTCCTGATCGGCTTGCTCCTGAAATCCAGAACCTCCAGGTCATTGAAATCAACAAACCCGGAGGCACACCGCAGGCTGCCGCCGAGGCCGTCCGTCCGAGCCTGTGGCCCCTTTCTTTGGACCTGGTCGTGCTGAGCCTTGGACGGGTGTTCCTGACCGGGCGAGGTCTCGAATCCGAATGGCTGGGAGAAGTCCATATCAGCGGAGAGGCGACACAGCCCACTGTGGCGGGAACGCTTTCCGTGGTGAGGGGCAGCGTCAATTTCCTCGGGAAGCGCTTTGAACTTGAAAAGGGGTCTATCTATCTGGACGGGTCCAGTCCGCCCTCGCCCAGGATCGACGTGGAGGCGGAATCGAAGTCCAAGGACATCGTCGCGACGCTCCACCTCCTGGGGCCTGTGCAACGCTTGGAAATGAAACTGACTTCTGATCCCCCTTTCCCTCAGGATGAGATTCTCTCTCGACTTCTCTTCGGCCGAAGCGCGAGCAACATCACGCCTCTTCAGGCGCTTCAGCTCGCAGATTCCGTAAACACCTTGGCCAGGGGCGGGGGATTGGACCTCCTGGCTCGAACTCGACAGGTGCTCGGCCTGGATCAACTGACGCTCAAACCCACAGGAAAGACGCAGGAAAAAACTGCCCTCAGCGCAGGAAAGTATTTGAGCGAGGACGTCTACCTCGAGGTGGAGCAGGGGGTTTCAGCTGAAACCGGCAAAGCCTCCCTCAAGTGGGAAATCACGCCCAATATCACGGTTCAAACCGAAGTGGGCGTCAACGCAGAGGCAGGGGTGGGGATCCACTGGCGCTGGGATTACTAAACAGGCAGTGACAAGTAACGAGTGACGAGCAGAATTGATCCTTGACTCGTCACCCGTTACTTGTCACTTGTCACTGCTGTTTTGTCACTCGCCACTGCTGTTCTGGCCGGTTACCCCTGGCACGGCTTCTTTGCTTGACGCCTCGTCTCCGCTGCTTCTATAATCGTGACATTTCAAGGGCAGGTCCGAACGATGAAAGATACCCTCGCGTTTGTCATGGCTGGAGGACGGGGCGAAAGGCTCATGCCCCTTACCGAGGACCGAACTAAACCCGCTGTCCCTTTCGGCGGGATCTATCGCCTCGTGGACTTCACCCTCAGCAACTGCGTGAACTCCGGCATCTACAAGATCATTATCCTCCCTCAGTACAAGTCCCAGTCCCTCACCGACCACCTGGAAGAGGGGTGGAACATTTTCAGCACGAAGCTCGGCCATTTCATGAAGGTGGTCCCACCCCAGCAGAGAGTCGGTCAGGACTGGTACAGGGGAACCGCGGACTCCATCCGCCAGAACCTCTACCTCATCGAGCGTCATCGGCCTGTGAACATTCTCATCCTCTCCGGCGACCACATTTACAAGATGGATTACAGCCTCTTTGTGCGCTATCATCAGGAAAAAGATGCGGACCTCACCATTTCGCTTCTGGAAGTGGACAAGGACCTTGCCAGTCAAGTCGGCGTTGCGGAAGTGGATGACGACTTCCGTATCCGGATGTTCCGAGAAAAGCCCAAAGACAGCGTGAAAACCATCCCCGGAGACCCAAATCATGTGCTCGCATCCATGGGAATTTATGCGTTCAAGGCTGAAACGCTGCTTAAAATCCTCAAAGCCGGGGACGAGGATGATTTCGGGCACAATATTATTCCTAAGATCCTCGACTCCCACAGGGTTTATGCATACCCCTACGGGCAGAAGAACCTGATTCAGGATTACATCACGATCACGCTCGAGGACGGAGAACGGGAACCGCGGCTGGAAGCCAAGGTCAGGGATTCTTCCTATTGGCGGGACGTAGGCACGCTGGACGCCTACTGGAACGCCAACATGGATCTGACCGGCGTGGATCCCTACTTCAATCTTTACGGTGTGAGATGGCCGATCCACACCAGCCAAGTCCTGGCGCCTCCGGCCAAATTCATCTTCAGCGTGGAGCGGCCCGAAGGATTGCGCGTGGGCAAGGCCCTTGACTCCCTGGTTGCGCCGGGGTGCATTGTGAGCGGGATCGTGCGAAACTCCGTCCTGTCTTACAACGTGGTGGTAAGAAGCTGGGCCATGGTCGACGAGTCCGTGATCCTGGACGACGTGGTGATCGGCCGGAACTGCAAGATCAAGAAGGCCATTATCGACAAACACAACCACATCCCGCCCGGCACGGAGATCGGATTCAATCCCCATGAAGACCGCAAGGTCTTCACGGTGACGCCGAGGGGGATCGTGGTGGTTCCCAAGGGATACTTCAAGAAGGGTCGGAATCCCGCCGCGTAGCGCAGGCCTTGTGCCGCAGCCAAAGTCTATTCGAGCCCGGGACGGAGGGTGTTGTCTCTGGTGAGCCCGCAACCGGAAATGGACTCATCCCGCCAACCGCCCCCTTGCCTCCGGACCTTCCCCGAAGGAGGCGCATACCCGCATGCCAATCGGAGGGTTTGTACCAACGGGCTTCCACCACGACTCACTGACTTTTCGGCGCCGCTTAGGGGCACTGAAGAAATGGTTGGGGCTCTTAAGAGACAACACCCTCCGTCCCGGACTCATGGACTCTTAGTCACCTGTTCCCGCATCAAACGGGCAATGACTTCGGCGTGCCTCTTTGAGGCCCCTTGACTGCGCAGAACGGCTTCCCTGGCCCGCCGGCCTCCCTCGCGAAGGGCCTCCGGATGATTGAGCAAAAAGAGCGCCTGCTCCGCAAAGGCTTCGGCATCCTTCACCTCCACCCCTGCCCGTTCCTGCTCGAGGAGATTTTTGGCCTCTGCGAAGTCCTCCATGGAGGGGCCGTAAAAGACCATCTTCCCCCACACGGCCGGTTCGAGCGGGTTTTGCCCGCCCAGGGGCACCAGGCTGGCTCCGCAGAAAAGAATGGTCCCCACGCTGTATATTTTGAAAAGCTCTCCAAAGGTGTTCACAAGGACCACGGGTGCGGTGCGCTCGGCTCCGGGTCGCGCCAAATCGGTCCAGAGTTGAACCTCCAATCCCTGCTGCCTGACGAGAGCCTCAATGCGGGAGGTTCTCACGATATGTCTGGGGGCGATGACCAGCAACAGCTCAGGGAATTGCTTCGAAAGTTTTTTGTAAATGCTCAGCAGAACTTCTTCCTCTCCCTCTCGGGTGCTGCCGCCGACCAAGACAGGCTGGAAAGGTTTGAGGCACAGGAGCCGCTGCATCCTCGCTTCGGTCTCCGGGTCGGTTCGTGAGGCGAGAAGATCATGTTTGGCATTGCCGTTCACGACCACTCTTTGAGGGTCTGCGCCCATGTCCACGATCCGGCGGGCGTCTTCTTCGGTGATCATGCTGAAGGCGCTGACGTTCCTGAGGACATCGCGAAACAGGGGCCGCAGGGTAAGATATTTTCCGAAGGATCTTTTGGAAATGCGGCCGTGGATAAAGGCGCAGGGGATGCCTCTGCGGCGGGTCTCCACGATCCATGCAGGCCAAATCTCTGTTTCCAGGAACACCATGGCCCTGGGACTGAGCGTTGAGAGGGTGTTCCGGACAGAAGGCACGAAATCAAAGGGCGCGTAGAAAACAGATCCTGGGCCGAACAGATCCTGGGCGAGATCATAGCCGTGATCGGTGTTTGTGGACAGGATCACCTCCAAGCCGGGCAAGCGCTCGACCAGAGGGTTCGCGATGGAACGAGCCACCCTGACTTCCCCCAGGGAAGCGGCATGAATCCAGAGGCGTCTCGAATCCCGGCCGGTCCGGAAACTCTGCTTGGGAAAAAACCCCAGACGCTCCTTGAACCCTCTCCGGAATCGGCCGCTGAGGCGGGTGTAGACCCAGAAAGGAGGCAAGCCCGCCACGAAAACCCCGGAACCGAGAGCGGTGTAGGCTTTGTACAGAAAACCCATGATATCTGCGCGACCCTTTCCCTCTTGATTGTGAGAGGCGTTTAATTATAGATTGCTCCAGCTCGGAAACCAATGAAAATTCGGAGGACATTCAAGTCATGAGCAAGATCGAAAGAGCAATCATCAGCGTTACCGATAAAGCAGGCGTCGTGGAGTTCGCGAAATCGCTCTCCAAGTTCGGCGTGGAAATCCTCTCCACCGGAGGCACGGCCAAGGCCCTTCGCCAAGGCGGGGTGTCGGTGATGGACATCTCCGACTACACGGGGTTTCCCGAAATGCTGGACGGCCGGGTGAAGACCCTCCACCCCAAGGTGCACGGCGGCATTCTCGGCATGAGAGACAACCCGGAGCACGTGCGGGTCATGAAGGAACACAGCATCAAGAACATCGACATGATTGTCGTGAACCTCTACCAGTTTGAGAAGACAGTGGCCAAGGAGGGCGTCACTCTCGACGAAGCCATCGAGAACATCGACATCGGCGGGCCCACCATGCTCCGGTCCTCGGCCAAGAACTACAAAGATGTGACCGTGATCGTGGATCCCGCGGACTATGCCGTCGTTCTCAAAGAGATGGAACAGACAGGAGGCGCCACATCCCTCAAGACAAGATTCCGGCTGGCCAAGAAGGTTTTCCGCCTCACCCACCTCTACGACGGGGCCATCACGAAATATCTGGAAAAAATCGAACTCTAGCAGGTTGCTGCAAAAACCGTCTCTTGGGTCTTTGATGTCATTCCCGCGAAGGCGGGAATCCAGTCTTTCCTGGCTTTTCTGGACTCCCGCCTCCGCGGGAGTGACGGAAGAATCGTGTTTTTCAACACCCTGCTAACGCTAAGTCCATCGAGTCATAAATTCGGTGACGGATTTATCCCTTCAGGACTTAGTGCTGAGGGAGCCATTTTGAGGGTTTGGGATTGCCGAATACGGCACGGTATATGCGACTCGAAGCACTAAGGGGACGGAATCTCTCTTTCTTCCGTTCTTCCTTGCCCTTGCCTGTTCTTTGTCGTATTTTCTTGACATCCGGAAGCTGAATTTGTAGTTATAATGTAGCTAGATTTCGGCTTCCCGTGTTTTACGGCTTTTGGACCCCGGATTCCTGAGCCGTGACTTCGTGAACCGGTCCAGGTCCGTTCCGATGAATTCACCAGAGGAGGTGATCGCCCCGACAAGATGACGCTGCCAGTGCTTGAGGCGGTGCTCGGAGCCGCTTGTGTCCCGGCCCCTTCAGGCGCAAAGCTGAATAAGATGAAATTGGTCCAGGTCTCACTTCATCAAACCCCTAACCCAGAAGGAGGATTACGAATGAAAGTGTCAAAGTGGGCAATTTGCGTCTTCTGTGTCATGCTGGTTGGCTTCATGCTTTCCACGTCGCCTGTGTTCGGGCAGGCCAAACCGATCGAACTCACTTACTCCAACTTCTTCCCCGCGCCTCATAAGAACGCCGTTCTTTCGGTCGAGTGGGGCAAAGAGGTCGAAAAACGCACCAACGGCAGAGTCAAAGTCACGGTGTTCCCGGGCGGCACCCTCACCCCGGCAGCCCAGTGCTATGACGGCGTGGTCAAAGGCCTCTCCGACGTCGGGCTCTCCGTCCTCGGCTACACTCGCGGAAGATTTCCTCTCACCGAGGTCATTGATCTTCCTCTCGGGTACAGGAACGGCCTGGAAGCCACAAAACTGATCAACCTCTATTTCAAGAAGTTCAAACCCAAAGAATTCGACGACGTGAAGGTCATGTTCCTCCATGCCCATGGACCCGGCATCCTGCACACCAAGAAGCCCGTGGCCACACTGGAAGAACTGAAGGGCCTCAAAATCGCCTGCCACGGCTTGAGCGCCAAGATCGTGCAGGCCCTCGGCGCAGTGCCCGTGGCCATGCCCATGCCGGAACGCTATGACGCCATTCAAAAAGGCGTTGCAGAAGGCGGCGTGTTCCCCCTCGAAGCCCTCAAAGGCTGGAAACTGGCCGAAGTGGTCAATTCCACGACCCTGAACTACGGTTCCGCCTACACCACGGGGTTCTTTGTGGTGATGAACAAGGAAAAATGGGCTTCCCTCCCTGCCGATGTCCAGAAGATCATTGAAGAAATCAACGAAGAGTACATTGTGAAAGTCGGACAGGGTTGGGATGAGATCGACAAGGAAGGCATGGATCTCGCCATCTCTAGAGGGATCAAGGCCATTGCGCTTCCCCAGGCAGAGGATGACCGATGGCACAAACTGGTTCAGCCTGTTCTGGACGATTATGTCAAGGCCATGAAGGAGAAGAATCTCCCCGGCGAAGAAGCCCTCAAGTTCTGCCAGGAAGAACTCAAGAAACTTCAGAAGTAAGGGTGTGGGGAAGGGATGGATCCCGTCCCTTCCCCGTTTTCTCTAATGCTGTCATATCCTTGACTTGGAGCACTTCATGCAGTCATTCATCAACAAGGTGCAGGGACTCAGCAAGCTTCTCAATATACTTGCAGGAATCGCCATCACCTTCATGATGTTCCTGACCGTGACCGATGTCATCCTGCGATCCTTTCGCAAGCCGATCATCGGCACCTATGAGCTTGTCGCCTTCTCCGGGGCCATCGTGATCGGCTTCGCCGTCCCCATCACCACCTTTCTCAAAGGACACGTGCTCGTGGACTTCTTTGTTCTCAAGTTTCCGAAAGGGATTCGAAACATCGTCCACGTGGTCACCCGGCTCATGGGAATCGGGCTCTTCTCCATACTGGGCTGGAACATGATCAAGCTGGGGATGGATTTGTATCGGACAGGAGAGGTTTCCCTAACCCTGCAGTTGCCCTTCTACCCGGTGGCTTACGGAATCGGCGTCTGCTGTTTCGTTCAGTGCCTCGTTCTCTTTGCGCACATTCTTCAAGTGATAGGAGGCACCTATGAGTGAGGTCACCATCGGACTTCTCGGGCTTGCGGTTGTACTCATCCTGTTCCTGACGGGAATCGAGCTGGCCTTTGCCATGGCCTTGGTCGGTTTTATCGGGTTCAGCCTCATTGTGTCGTTTAAAGCCGGATTCAACCTTCTGGCCAAAGACTTCTTTGACGTTTTCGCTTCCTATGGCTTCACGGTCATCCCGCTCTTCGTCCTCATGGGCCAGATCGCATTCAATGCGGGCATAGCAAAACGGCTCTATGATGCCTCCTACCGGTTCATAGGGCACATCCCCGGAGGCCTCGCCATGGCTACGGTGGCAGGGGCAACGGTGTTCAAGGCGATCTGCGGGTCTTCCCCAGCAACCGCCGCCACCTTTGCCAGCGTGGCCGTGCCGGAAATGGACCGATACAACTACGACAAGAAGCTTTCCACGGGCATCGTCGCCACCGTCGGGACTCTGGGCATTCTCATCCCCCCCAGCGTGACCCTGATTGTCTTCGGCATCATCACCGAGCAGTCCATCGGGAAGCTTTTCCTTGCCGGTCTGATTCCAGGGCTGATGATCGCCTTTTTCTTCATCTGTATCATCTACATCTGGTGCCAGATGAACCCCGCTCTCGGCCCAAAAGGGGAAAA
>JALOPA010000749.1 GCA_025454125.1 Thermodesulfobacteriota bacterium | reverse complement strand
CGTTGTAGACAATGAATAGCGAATCATCTTCATTGGAGATGGGTTGATTTCCCCTTTCTGTGATGTCGATGATCGACAAACGTCTGTGGCCCAGTGCGAGAATCCTGTCTGGATCTTCGGAGAGGTGATAACCCTCTCTATCCGGTCCGCGGTGAGCGATGGCGCTTGTCATGGTCCGAAGAATTTCCGCCCAGTCCGATCGGTTCCGATCCGTTTGCAGTATGAATCCGCAGAGGCCACACATGGAGTCAAGACCTTCCTATGCTCGTGATGATGACTCGATTCTTCGGCTCATCAAGTCGAGCATGCTGTTCACCGTGTGCTGCCAGGTGTAGCTGGCCAGCACCAATTCCCTTCCCAGGTTTCCCATTTCCCTCCTCATTTCAGGATGCTTTGTAAGCAGCAGAATAGCGTCGGCAAGGGCTCTAGAGTCGTCAGGAGGAATAACGAGCCCGCATCGGGCGTTCTCAACGATATCGCTCACCCCTTCCGCGTGGGTGATAATGACGGGAGTGCCGGCGGCGAGGTACTCCAGGGTTTTCATAGACGAGCGGTATCTTCCGACACCTTTTATCAAAAGCGTTGCTGTAAAGAGGAATCTTTTCCCAGGGCTGATACCCTGTGAAAGAGAAATGGCGTTGGACTCCAACTCTGACCGCAAGTCCCTCCAGTTCAGTTCCCCAGATACCGTGGCCCACGATCAGAAAGTGCACCTCTCGGTTTTCCTGAAGGACAAAAGATGCGGCTTCGATAAGACATTCGAGGCCCGACCACGGATAAAGGTACCCAATGAAACCAACATAGTGTTTGTCCGTTTCAAGCCCAAGCGTTTCAAGGGTTTCTCTGCGCTCCATGGGTCTGCAACGCTCCGCGTCAACTCCGTTAAATATGTAGGCCATTTTACATTTCGGGATTTTGTAGTGCCCGTTCACCTTTTCAAGGATGTAGGGGGTGACACAAAAAAGACCATTGCTGAGTCGGTAATTGGTTCTTTGGAAGAACTCGACGATTTTGACTCGAAGCCACGAATGGCCACCCATTTGCATTTCCTCTGGGCTGAAGCCATGGACATTCATGAAATGCTTCTTGGAAAACAACTTGGCACAGAGGATGCCCCCGAGGGAATACATGACGTCGTTCTCATAGATGACATCACAGCCCTCCTTTGCGATGTAGACGGCCAGACACAAAAACAAACTCAATGCGAAGGAGACAGAAGCAAGGAATCTCGCACGGATGATGGGAACATAAATGATTCTAAAAGGAACTTTATGGGGATACTTTTCGAAATCCGGGGCAAAGAGGGTAATCCGGTGGCCTGACCTCTGAATGTTCCGGCACACTTCGATAACATGGACGACCCCTCCCGGGGTCGTGCGCTGACCAGTGAGATCTCCCGCAAAGGTGACAAAAAGTCTCATGCTTGTCCTTTCGCCAGTAACCAGACTACTGACGCGTATCCGTGAACCCGTGTTTCTTAAGTGCCTCCTTGATCTGTCTCACCTTGACACTCCAGGAGAAATTATCAAGGACAATTTGTCTCGCTCTTTCGCTCATTGCAGTTCTTCGTTCTGGTTCTCTTAGGAGTTCAACGATTCTTTCACCCAGTGAATCGGAACTTCCCGGAGTGAAAGTCAGACCGAGGTCATACCGCTTGAGAACCTCTCCCGGCATCCCCATGTCGCTCCCTATTACGGGCCGATTGCATGCGAGATAGGAAAACAACTTCTGCGGCGAAGTGCCGCTTCGCAAGGGCAAAATGGAAATCACGGCTATGTCAAAGGCGCTGATGAATATCGCAGCTTCATGCCAGAGAATTGATCCGAAAAAAAAGAAATGCCTTTGAAGGCCCTTGGATTTCACACGCCCTTTGAATTCGGACAGATAAGGTTCTTGGCCTCCTCCGATGAGAAACTCGACGTGAGGCAATCGCGCAAGAACGAGGGGAGCACACTCGACGAGAAGCTCGACCCCGCACCAAGGGGTGAGGGTTCCAAGGTAGCCCACATATAGGTTGCCTTCAGAGGGGAGATGAAAATACTCCCTCGCCTTTTTTGGTTCCACTGGTCGAAATCGGTGGATGTTGGTTCCGTTGGTTATAACTTCAATCTTGCCTGGGGGAACATGATAAGCATTGGACAGCCAGTCCTTTATGCCACCAGTCACGGCGACAAGAAGACTGCTGTGATTGTAGACCATCGATTCCCAGATCCGGGTGACGGCAATCCTCCACCTGGCCTGGTGACCAAGAGTAAGTTCTTCAACTAGAATTCCATTGATTTCGCAGACATATGGGATACCCAGACACCAGGAAATGAAAGCGGTCACAAGCGCTGAAATGGAGGCACGCTCGTAGATGACCGCCGGTCTTTCAAGAAGACAATAGATGGGCAGAAGCGCTAGGAGCAGCAGGGAGAGCAGAGACGGTTCAGCCAACTTGCCTTTATCAGAGCGAGGTTCGTTATTTTGACCTGGTTTTTCCATGGGCATGTTTCCAGAACGGATCGTTTCACGGACGTGAAAAGATGCACCTCATCTCCCTGATGAGCAAACTCCTCTATGACATCGCTCACGTGGATAGGCATATCCTCGTAGGAGTGATAGTAAACGTAGAATACTCTAAGTTTCAAAGCCCGATACCCCTGTCCGCGGGACGAGTGCAGCTCTTTCGAAGCCAGCTTGTGGCCTTTCGCCCCGTCCGAGAGCTCATGCCTTGCCCCCTCTACAGGAGAACACCTTTGGGATACCCCATAGTCCATCGTGATAATCGAGCAGAGGCTCAATCGGGATCCTCGTTAAGAAGAGGCCTTCCTTGGCAGCTATCCTCCG
>JALOPA010000065.1 GCA_025454125.1 Thermodesulfobacteriota bacterium | reverse complement strand
CGGTTGCCGTTTCACTGGTTTCCCCGAAGACGGTGGTGGTGGCCGCAGAACCCGAGAGAGCCGATGACGCGTACCGCTCCCTTCGAAGCGGCCGCATCGAGCCCTCTGTCCATCCCAACACCATTGCGGACGGGTTGCTCACGTCCCTGGGGGAGCTGACCTTCCCCATCCTTCAGCGCCACGTCAAGGAGATCGTGCTGGTGAGCGAAGAGGCCATCGTCGAAGCCATGCGGTGCTTGTGGGAAAGAATGAAAATCCTGGTGGAGCCCTCCGCAGCCGTGCCTCTCGGCGCGATCCTGAGCCGGAGGCTGACTGTGGCGGGCCTGCGGACCGGCGTCATCCTCTCGGGAGGAAACGTGGACCTGGACCGCCTGCCCTGGGTCCACTGAAAGGCGTCGATATCCGTTCACCGTTATCCGTTCACCGTTCACCGTTGACTGTTCACTGTTCACCGTTCACCGTTCACTGATCACTGTCTTTTACTTCTGTCTACTTGTCTGTCTTCTTGCTCAATGATCAATGATCAAGGTCCGGACAGCTCCCTTACCAGCGCTTCCCTGATCTTTTCCGCCCCGGCGGGCTCCAGCACCTTCTGTCCTTCCAGGTCCAGCACATAAAAGACGTCCGCAACCTGGTCGGCCTTGGTGGCTATTTTGGCCACCCGGATGTCGATTCCTAGAGTGAAGAGAGTGTGGGTGATCCGGTAGAGGAGTCCGACGCGATCATCCGTGAAAACCTCGATGAGGGTGAAGAAGTCGGAGGACTGGTTGTCCACTCGGACACGGGTCTGACCGGTGAGAATCTTCTTCCGGGAAAGCAGAGTGGGTCTTTCCTTCTGCTCAAGGCGGTCGGAGAGGGAAAGCCTTTCCTGGAAGGTTTGAGCCAGATCCGCCTTGACCCTCTCCCAGAACTCCCCGGTGCGGATGGGGTCCAGGGGAGGCGTGACCGTGAAAATGTCTACCGCCGTTCCATCGCGCCAGGTGTAGATGTGAGCGGAGAGAATGTTGAGATTGTTCAAGGCCATGACGCCGGCCACGTCGGAGAACAGGCCGGCCCTGTCCCTGGCGATAAACGTGACTTCAAAGGTCCCGCTGGCAGGTTCTGCCTTCGCCTCGAGGCAGAAGACGCTTTCGACCCCCTTGGCTTCCGCTTCCCGGAGGTTGGCGTAAAGAGCCATGTGCCGGGCAATGGCCTGCGGGCTGGTCTCGATCAGGTAATTGGGGGACATGAGCTCGAACACCGCCTCCCTGTCCGCCTCGGCAACACGGTCGCCGATTTGTCTCCGGACCTGCTGCACGGATTGCCGCATCCTCTTTGAAGCATCCGGGGTGGCGAGCTCTCCTCTTTCCAGGATGTGGAGGACCTTGAAGAAGAGCTCCAGCGTCAAGTTGGCGATCCAATCGTTCCACGCCCTGGGCCCCGTGGCCTTTCCGTCGGCCCAGGACAGGAGATAGAGCATCTTCAGCCGTTCAATGGTCCCCACCTCTCCAGCACACTGAACCACGATCTTCTCGTCGTTGAGATCCCGCCGGGTCGCCGTCTCAGGCAGAAGCAGGTGATGGCGAACCAGGAAGCAGGCATCCTCGGTTTTCCTGGGATCATACCCGAGGCGTTTCAAAATCTTCCGGACCAGCGCTGCGCCCTTGGCCGCATGGTCCTTTCCGGTTTTCCCGATGTCATGAAAGAGAGCGGCCAGGAACAAAGTCTCCGGATCAGGGAGATCAAGAAAGATGTCGGTCAGCAGGATGTCTTTTTCCTGCCGAAGCGATTTGAGGCAACGCACGGTTTCAAGCACATGCCTGCCCACGGGGAAGAGATGGTAGTGATCGAACTGAACCCGGTCCAGAACCGGTTCGAACTCAGGAACGAAGGCCGGAAGAAAACCGGTCTCCAGCATTTGATCGAGGGCGTCGAACGCATTGGGCGCGTTCAGAAGGGAGAGAAAGCCCCGGGCGGCTCTCGGGGAGGTCCTGAAGGGATCGTCCACCAGGTAGAGGAATTCACGGACGAGCCTCTTGGATTCGAGCGAAAGGGATCGTCCCGCTTTCACTCCCTCCACAAAGATTTCCAGCAGCAGGAGCGGATCGCCGAGAATGGCGACGGCTGAAGGAAATTGCAGTTCCCCCTGATCCTCGTGAAACGGGGCGTTGACGCTTTCCGGAGCGGCGGAGCCGGTCCCATTCCTCCGGGATCCAGGAAAGTGGGTGAACACAAAAGAGCGGTGGAGGGACTTGATCGAAGCCATGGACGCATGGAGTTGGCCCAGGAACTGTTCAACGGCCAAGAGCCCGTCCTGGTCCTTGAAGCCAAGGGTTTTGGCGATCCTCACCTGGTGGTCGACGGTGAGGCGGTCGTTCTTTCTCTCCGACTCCCGGTGAAGGTGATTCCGGACCAGATGGATGAATCGGAGGTGGCTTTCGAGGTCGGCATATTCCTTGTGGGAGAGAATCCCGGAGTACTCGAGATCCTTGGGCGTCCGGACGCGGAAGAAGGCCTTGGCCAGCCAGAGCAGATGGTGGTAGTCTCTCAATCCGCCGATGCCCTCCTTGAGGTTGGGCTCGAGGAGGGAACTCGCATCCCCGAACACGTTCATGCGCATCCGGTTCTGTTCCTCGAGCCATCGGCCCAAGGCCGGTCCCTTCTTGGGAAGAACCTTTTTCTCCACCCTCTCCATGAGCGAGAGGTACAGGGGGGACTCTCCGCAAAGGAAACGGGCATCCATCAGGGAGGTGAGGGCCTCGAAGTTTTCCGCCGCAAGCCCCACACAATCCTTGACACTTCGGATCCCGTGTCCCAGGTCCAAACCCAGGTTCCACAGAGGGTAGAAAACATCCTCCGCCATTTTCTTGGCTGAGGAGGGTACCTTGGAGTCAAAGAGGATCAGAACGTCGATATCGGAGTGAAGGCAAAGTTCCCTGCGGCCGTATCCGCCTACAGCGACCAGGGCAAAGGGCTTTTTGTCCCTGAAGAGCCGCTGCCCTGTGTCGCTTTCCTGAACGCTCCTGCGGAAATAGTGGTCTACGATCTCGGAGTAGTTCTCCTGGAAGGCCTCGGAAACCTCCCCGCTGGAGAAGAGGGAGATCAGACCGCTCTTCGCGTGTTTCAGTTCGTAGGAAGGGGAAGTCATGGATCTCGCTAGATTGCGTCCTTGCCGGTCTCCCCTGTTCGGATGCGGATGGCGTTTTCCACGGGGAGGATGAAAATCTTTCCGTCTCCGATCTGCCCGGTTTTAGCCTTGTCCTGGATGACGCGGACCGCGTCGGAAACCAGCTCGTCGTCCATCACGATTTCGATCTTGATCTTGGACACAAAGTCGACCTGGTACTCCGCTCCCCGGTACACTTCCCGATGACCCCGCTGACGGCCGAAGCCTTTGACCTCCGTGACCGTCAGTCCTTTAACCCCCAGGGCAGAGAGGGCCTCTTTCACGTCATCCAACTTAAAGGGCTTGATGATGGCTTCTACCTTTTTCATATGATGAGCTCCTTTTATAGGCTAGTAACTGTACCCCTTTTCGTCGTGCAGGCTGATGTCCATACCCTTCTCTTCGTCTTCGTCCGTCACGCGCACTCCGGCCACCCAGTCCACCACTTTCAGGAGGATCAGGGTCATGGCAAAGGCGAATACCATCGTCACAAGAACCGAGACGAACTGAACGCCCAGCTGACCGGCGTTGCCGAAGAAAAGGCCGTCGGAACCCGCGGGATTCACCGCCTTGCTGGCAAAGAGGCCGGTGGCCAGGGCTCCCCAAGTGCCTCCAAAGCCGTGGATGCCGACCACGTCCAGAGAATCATCGTAGCGCAGCCTGCCCTTGAGCATGACTCCTCCGTAACAGATGGCACCGGCCAGCCCCCCGATGACGATGGCGGAGACCGGACCGACAAATCCGGATCCCGGGGTGATGGCGACGAGGCCTGCCACCGCGCCGCTGGCCGCGCCCAGGGTGGTGGGTTTGCCTCTGTGAACCCATTCCACGATCAGCCAGGACAAGGCCGCCGCAGCAGAGGCGATGTGGGTCACCACAAAAGCGCTCGCGGCGAGGCCGTTCGCAGCCAGGGCGCTGCCCGCATTGAAACCGAACCAGCCGAACCACAGCAGGGCCGCTCCGGTGATGGTCATGGGCAGATTGTGGGGGATGTAGGCCGTGCTCCCGTACCCGAGCCTCCTTCCCACCACAAGCGCGGCCGCAAGGGCGGAGGCTCCGGAGCTGATGTGCACCACCGTGCCGCCTGCAAAGTCGAGAGCCCCCATCTTGGCCATCCACCCTCCGGAACCCCAGACCCAATGGGCCAGAGGATTGTACACAACCGTTGCCCAAAGAAGGGTAAAAAGCAAGAAAGATATGAATCGCATTCTTTCGGCGAAGGCGCCGGTGATCAGCGCCGGGGTGATGACGGCGAACATGCACTGAAAAATCATGAACGCCAGATGGGGGACGGTGGGGCCGTACGTTTCGTGGGGCTCCAGGCCCACCCCCCGCAGACCGAACCAGTCCAGGCTTCCGATGAGGCCGCCGTGGTCCGGACCGAAGGACAACGAATACCCCCACAGCACCCACTCCAAGGTGATCAGTGCCAGGATGATGTAACTCTGCATGATGGTGCCGAGAACGTTCTTGCCTCTCACCATTCCTCCATAAAACAAAGCCAGCCCCGGGGTCATGAGCATGACCAGCGCTGAGCAAACCAGTACGAATGCGGTGTCTCCCGTGTTCATGGATCTTCTCCTTTCATTGCCATCTTTTCCCAATGGCAAGGAGTGTGCCATGACCGCCCGCGAGCTCTTTCCTCTATATAACAACGGGGTGCGATGGGGAGAGGATTTCAGGTGGCAAAGAATGAGTGACAAAATTGTAGTTATGAGAGATGAGGTATACGAAATTGTCACAGATCCGTGCGTCGGGCTTGCGGAACCGTTTAGCGCTTTGAAATGAACACAGGAAAATGCACCAGAGGCGCATAAAGGCCATGGGGGTCCCTCTAAAAACAGAAAACGAAGACGCCACACCCCCATGGCCTGAGCCACCCATTTCAAAGAGCTAAACGGGTACGTTCCTGCAGGTGCTGCGGCCTTCCCAGCAGGGACCTCTGAAACGGAGCGCCTCGTAGGGTCGGCCGGCGCGCCGACCACAAAGAGAGAGGCGAAAGGGATTGACAATCGCCGGGCAGGTGAATACCATAACCCCCATTCCTTTTCCGGCCTCCGATCGACTTCAGCGCTTTCGGAGCCGGGCACCGAGTGGACCTTGGGTTCACGATTCCATGAAGATCATCACAGAGGGGAAGAATGAAAAAAATCGAGGCCATTATCAAACCGTTCAAACTGGATGAAGTCAAGGATGCCATCCTTCAACTCGGCGTAGGCGGCATGACCATCACGGAAGTCAAAGGCTTCGGCCGCCAGAAAGGCCACAAGGAGATCTATCGCGGCGCGGAATATGTGGTGGATTTCCTCCCCAAGATCAAGATCGAGGTCGTCGTTTCCACAGACATGGTGCCCAAGGTGCTCAAGGCGATCAAGGAAAATGCGTATACGGGACAGATCGGGGACGGCAAAATTTTTGTGGTTCCCGTGGAGAAGGCTGTCCGCATCAGAACAGGAGAAGAAGACGAGGACGCCATCTAGTCATCACAAGTCCTCCCATCCCCTTGCCCAGGACTTTCTGGATTCCAGAAGCACCCTCATCCAAAACGAGCTGACCCAGAGCTCCGGCTTCCTCACCACACGGCGCTACGCGGACCTGATGGACCGCTTCATCCGGTCCCTTTTCCTCGATGCGGCGTTCAGCGACAAGGCGGAGGAAATCCACGAGGGGAGCGTCGCCCTGGCCGCCCTGGGCAGTTACGGGAGGAGGGAGCTCTGCCTGGGATCGGACGTGGACCTGTTGGTCATTCACCAAGGAAGGCTCTCTCGCGAAACGAGCGACATGATCCGCCGGGTCCTGTACACCCTGTGGGACGTGAAGCTCGAAGTCGGCTACTCGGTGCTGACCTTTCAGGAGTGCAACCGCCTGGCCCTCAGCGATTTCCGTTTTCTCACTTCGGTGATGGATGCCCGGTTCCTGTTGGGCGCCAGGGGCTTCTACCGCCTCTTCGAAGCGGCGTTCTGGTCGAAGATCGAGCGCGAGAAAGAGGCCATCCGCAGCCAGTTCCTTCTCCATCAGCAGAAGCGGCAGGAGAAATTCGGCAACCAGGAATACTTTGCCGAACCGGACATCAAAGAGGGCCTGGGCGGGCTCAGGGACATCCACTTCATGGCCTGGGCAGCCAAGCTGTATTTCAAGTCCAAGCAGCTCCGCGATGTGAACCGCTTTTCCGCCTTTTCCCACTTCGGCCTGGGCAAGCTCCACGAATCCGAGAGCTTCCTGCTGAAAGTGAGAAACCAGCTCCACCTCCTGGCCGGAGGCCGGAGGGAAGACCGGCTCCTGCTTCCTTACCAGCCGAAAATCGCCAAACGCCTGGGTTTCAAGAACGGCGCTTACAACACGGGCCCGGAGAAATTCATGAGGGATCTCCACGGCCATCTGAACCGGATCCGCTACAGAAGCGAGGAGTTCCAGGTGAAGGCCACGGAGCTCATTGATCCGGAGCCGGAAGAGTCTTCGCCCGAGCCCATCTCCCATGATTTCCAAGCCGTCAAGGGTCATCTGGTGCTGACGGGGGAGGAACTCAGCCCTCTGCTGGTTCTCAAAGCCCTGGGCGAAGCGAATCGAAGGGGCCTGTTCCTGGGGTCCGATCTCATCTGGAAGGCGAGCAGGACGATTGAAGAGCAGGGAAAGGCCCTGCTCCGTGAGCCGGAAGCGAAGGACCTTTTTCTGGACCTGCTGTATCACCCTTCGGATCCGAAGATCCTGAGACTGGCTCTGGAGCTGGGGCTCATCACCCTGTTCGTTCCCGAGTTCAAGAAGATCAGAAACCTGGCTCAGTTCACCTACTACCACTCCGAGACCGTAGACCTTCATTCCCTGAAAACGATCGAGACGATCCACCACATGGCAAGGGGGGTGTACAGCGACCGGTGGCCTCTTTTCGAGCAGGTGTACCGTGAGCTCAAGAACCCGGAGTGGCTCTTTCTGGTCGGGCTCCTGCACGACATCGGGAAAGGCTACCGGGGGGAGCACTCCGCGAGAGGGGCGGAGATCGTCGTGAGGAGCTTGAAGAGGCTTGGCGTCGATGAGAATGCCCTGCGGGTGATCCCTTTCCTCATCCAGCACCACCTTCTCCTGGCGAATGTCTCTCAGAGGAGAGATCTGAACGATGAAAAAACCGCCGTGCAGGTCGCTCAGATCGCAGGAGACCTGGAGACGATCCGGCTTCTCTTCCTGCTCACGGCGGCCGACAGCCTGGCCACAGGACCTATCGCGAGCAGTGACTGGAAGATCATGCTCCTCATCGAGCTTTTCTTCAAGGTCAGGCGCATCCTTCAGAGCGGCACCCTGGCCTCCCCGGACGCCACGAGGACGGTGGAAGAAAATAAGACCGCTTTGTCCCGGGCCCTGGTCGGAGCTTTTCCGGAGGCGGAGATCACGGAGCTTATGGATCAGGTGTCGACCCGGTACTTCCTGAATGTTCCGCTCGAAGACATGGTCGAACACTTTCGCATGGCCCTCGGCATGGAAGACCGCAAACTGTCCTGGAGCCTGAAAAAGGTGAAGCATGCGCCGGTCACCCACGTCATTTTGTGTACCAAGGACCGGCCCGGGCTCTTCAGCAAAATGGTGGGGGTCTTCACCCTTCACAACATCCATGTGCTTTCGGCGAACATTTTCACCCTGAAGAACGGCCTTGCCTTTGACCTCTATGACGTCACGAATCCGTTGGATCCCCTGCGGGAGGAGGAAATGTGGTCCCGAGTG
>JALOPA010000748.1 GCA_025454125.1 Thermodesulfobacteriota bacterium | reverse complement strand
CATCTCCCCATAGTGAAATTCCCCGTGCCCCACGGAGATGGTGATCTCCTTCCGACTGGAGGCAGGGACCAGCTTCTCGACCAGCAGTGCCCAGAGTTGATAAGGAACCCGGGCCGTCCCCCACTTGATCGCTTTGCACTCCAGCGTCTCGCTGAATCCGGGACCTGTGACCACAAACTTCTCTGCCACCGTGAGGGTCACCTCCGCATTTGCAGGCGCGGTTTTCCTGAGTCCCAGGGTTTTGAGATGCTTTTTGTGCAGGAGCAGTTCATCCTTTTGAAGAGTCGCTTTCATGGGTGCACCGCCTTGTTTTAGCGAGGAACATCTCGAATGCAGGCAAACAGTTCTGCCTTGCTCACCAGGGCCTTCATCGCAGAGCCCCCCCTTTTCCAACGGCGATCTTCTCTGCCACCTACAGGGAAAGATAGGTAAGGGCTAGGTCAAAGGCCTTTCGCTTGAGAAGGGCGGCCGAGCCGAACAGGCCTGAAGATATAGTGCTGCCGCCGTTGCGGTCGTAGTGATCCGCATATTCCAAGACGGCATTCAGCGCACCCCAGAGGGAACCTTTCACGCCCGGCATCTCCGTCCCCATCCCGGCGTTCAAGAGAGCGGCTGTGGTTAACCGGGCCTTGTTCACCCTTCTGACACGGGCCATGTAGAATTTTGCCACCATTGAACTGGTGTCGGTATTCGCAGGTTTGGCCGGCATCGGGAAAAGGGACTCGATGTAACCCTTGACCAGGTCGTCGTCGAACTTGCGATCCAGCATGGCTTTGAACCGGCTCTCAACTTCCTCTACCGCTTTCAGGGTCTCCGCAAAAAAGGCCGACACCTTAGCCTCAAGTTCTCTGTAATCGCCCTGGTGGGATTGCTTGAAAACGTCTTTCGTGTTGCTTCCCTTCAAAGCCAGGCAAAGCGTGTTCCGGCAGACAACCCGCACCGTGGTCAGCCGGAAATCAACAGCAATCGTCCCGTTGTGGCTGTTGGTGAAAAGCGCATAGGTGTTCACCCGGTCTGCCGGCGTGACGAAAATGTTTTTCGGCAACTCGGCGAGCAGCCAGATCACTTCCCCGAACCCCAGGTAGCCGCCGGTGTGGTAGACTCTTTTTCCCTTGCCGAAAACCGAATCAAAGATGCGGATACCTTCCCTGTTCTGAAGAGGGTTGAACTCCTTGTGGGCCACCCCTAGGACCCTTCCCGGATGCCCCCTGGGCCGGTCCTTGCGTACCATGGCGAACCGGGTCCGCACAGGGGAAGGCGGTTCCTCGTCGGTCGAGAGACCCACAGCCTCTACCTCCCACCCGAGGCCCCCAGCCTCAATGGCCTCCTCCATGTTCGCCGGTTGAACCAGTTCTCTCCCCTGTCCGTGCCAGGGAACCGGGCCATAGTAAAACATCTCTCCAACGTTGGCAGGCATGATACTCCTCCTTTCCTGTCAGTGCACCCAGACCAGCGACTTGTTTTGTTTTGAACTTTCGTGGACTCGTCCGTCTGAAGAGTGAAGGCTCATCGGTTCGGTCCTCTGTCAGGCGCCCGATCGCGGCGAAACCCTCGTTCTGACGAACTCGTCCACCCAAGCCATCAGGCTCGTGCCATAGAGCTCGGGAGAACCTTTGCTTAGGATGTTTTGGAGCCAGCGCCTGCTCTTCCGGGCAACACCTGACCAGGTTCTGAACTCCCCGGGGAACCAGACCTCAAGGGTTATCAAAAGCACGGCCGTGGAAAGCAAAACAAACTTGTCGGTCTTTGTTGTGGTTTTGATCTGCGCGGCATCTCGCTTCAGCTGCTCGAGGTCAATCCCCAGCATTCTCGAAATGCCCGCGTCAAGGCTCATACCCCCGCGGGCTTTTTGCAGGGAGAGGATGGCAATAACCGTGGCCGCCATCGAATCGGTGACGGCATCTGTTTGAGAAAGAAAACTGAATCGCACGTCCTGAAAATCGGCCATGATGGTCTCTTGCTCAGTAAACAGACTCATTTCACGCATCTCTCTTCTAGAGGAAACCTGGACCGCGGAAAACAGCTCAGCCTGTGGTGGCTCCGTGACAGGTTGGTAAACCGGCGGCGCATTGTAAAGACTTCCCAAACCGTGCCAGCCCACGCCACGTAGCTTGCGCTCTGCGACAGGATCCCGTAGCGCTTGCAGATCTCCAGTATGGTTTTCTCCCTTGACTCCTTTTTCCTCTCCACCTGTCTTGACCCGGTTCCCCCTGTGAGCTCGCCTGATTCCTCAAGGCCTCTCACCCGCTCCCTGGCCCAGAGCGTGGGAATGGGCAGGTTATCGTCCATTGCCTCCAGAACAGGTATTCTCCACGTCCTTTCAGAGCCGTTGACTTTGCCTTTCACTTCGATTTCCGTGCCGGTGAAATCCGAAGCAGTGGCACGGGCAAAAACCGTGACAGGGCTATCGAGAAAGATTGACGGCGTGACAGGTGCCTGTTCCGCGTCACCAGCACCCCACGCTATCCATGCATTCTCCAGCGCCTCCTGGCCCACCTTGCCGAAGAGGCTCAAAACCTTGGGTTCTATTCTCTCCCCGGGGTAAATGAATTCGGAGGCTCCCCCTCCAGCCCTGGCGAGCCCCTTGATGAAGTGCTCGTTGCACCCGGCTCCGATGCCCACCGGGAAAACCCTGGTGCCGGCGCCGTGCTCTGTTATCTGCTCGAAAACCTCCTGCTCGTTGTCTACCTGGCCGTCCGTGAGAAGAATGATGTCCTGACCGGCCTCGCGGCCTTTTGAACAAATCACCTTGAGAGGCTCGAGGATCTCGGTGCCGCCCAGGTCCGCGTCCGCCCTGTAAAGATACCCGAGAGCCTTGTTGAGGCTGGTTTCGGAGTACTTCTCGGGCCGTTTGAACAAGAACTCGTACCTTGACCCGAAACGGCAGACGTTGAAATCCACCCACTGCGGCAATCCCCTCAGGCAAATTTCAAGAGCCCTCTTTGCCTGCTGAATCGAATCCCCTCCCATGGACCCGGAGCAGTCCAGGAGAAAGACCATCGCACGGCCCGCTTCTTCGCGCTGCACTTTTTGGACGTCGTCGTGATTGAGCAGGAGGTCAAGCTGGAGATAGCTCTCGTCTTCGCGGCGGTGATGATAGGCCCGGCTTTTGAAGGCCTCTTCATAGGCGATGTTGAGGACAAAGTCGCGGTCCATTCTCACCTCGCCTGAAGAGAAGGAGACACAGACAGGATCGGCCTTCATGTTGTCTACCCTGATGTGGTGGCTGGGAGATTCGACAGACTTGAGCTGGTGTCCCCCGTAGATGTTCAGAGAGACCGAAAGCCCGTAGGGAACATTCGTCGCATAAGGGGGATGAAGCTTTGCATCCACCGGGATGCCGGAATCATCCTGTGCCCCGCCGGAGATGTACCTCGGTGAAATGGTGGTGGGCAGAAGAAACCTGACCGTCGCGCCGTCACTGTCCAGCAGAGTCACGTACTCTATTTCCACCAGGACCTCGGAGCCCGTGTTGAGATTGCCCACGGAAAGGGTGAAAATGTTGGGCCGCTCCTGGTCGAGCAGATACCCCCCGTTTCCCTCGATGAGGGCCCTGTCATAAGTCTCAAAGGCCTTCTCTCTATCTTCCACCCTGCCTTCAATGACACGGTCGTCGACGTGCACTTTGAAACCGCATACGGCTGCGCCTTCAGGAAGAGGGAATTTGTAGATGGCCTCAACAGGCTTTGTTTCAAGGTTCCTGAATCGCTGAAACACGCGTGTTTTGGCGCCTCCGCCGATGATCTCCCCTTGCGCTTTCACCCCGAGCAGCGGGATAGGCGCGCCGATGCTTTCCTTGTCTATTCTCAAAAGACCGAATTCAATCCCCATTCACGTCCCCTCCTTTCAGGATGGACCGCGCCACCCTGACAATCTCATCCAGTTTCTTCCGCTCCTTCTCCTCCACGTCGCGGCTGATGTGGATCTCGATGCCTTCCGCGATAGGGTACCTGACCCAGATCTCCCTCGCGACAACCTCCCGCGGCAGTTCCGGTAGTTCCCTCCTTTTGAGGACCGGCTCAATCGCGGACAGTCTCAAACCCTGGTCCTGGAGAGATTTTATTTTGAAGAGCTTCTCCAAATGACTGTCAAAATAAAACCCTCCTCTCCCTCTCCCTGCGGGGGGTTCGATGAGCCCTTCCTGAACATAGTACCTTATTGTTCTCCTTGAAAAACCAGTCAGTTCACAAAGGTCCTCAATGGTATACTGCTTCGTTTCCATGGTCAGTAAAATAACAGTTAACTGTCATTATGTCAAGAGGCAAATTCGAAATATCCCGGGGATCTTGAAAGGCCGGTTCAGGCTACCGCGAGAGTTTGACAGGGAAG
>JALOPA010000064.1 GCA_025454125.1 Thermodesulfobacteriota bacterium | reverse complement strand
GTAGGATTCGAATTCAGAATATTCCTGTTCTTCAGGTAACCGAAAAATGTGAGTATGCCCTTCTGGAGGAAATCATAGTGATTTGTTCGTGGAATGATTTCTCAGACAGTCCCAGAGGAAAGTTTCTTCCCTTTGGAGGTCTTTCCTCGCACTGTTTGATTACCCTATATGCCTTACAAAATTTGCCATGAAGTGTCCCAAGTGTCATTTCGAAAACCGTGATGGCGTCAAGTTCTGCGAGAAGTGCGGGGAGAAATTGGAGTTAATCTGCCCTGGCTGCAGCGCACAGCTCCCTCCGGATCGGCTTTTCTGCGGTGAGTGCGGCCGCGATCTCCGTACTCCATGTAAAAAACCCCCTGGCGGCTACTCCGCCCCCCAGTCCTACACTCCGAAGCACCTCGCCGAAAGGATTCTCACCTCCAAGAGCGCCCTCGAGGGTGAGCGCAAGCAGGTGACAGTACTCTTTGCTGATCTCAAGGGATCGATGGAGTTGCTTGCCGACCGGGATCCTGAAGACGCGAGAAAGATCCTGGACCAAGTTCTGGAGCACATGATGGAGGCTATCCACCGCTACGAGGGCACGGTCAATCAGGTGATGGGTGATGGCATCATGGCGCTTTTCGGTGCGCCGCTTGCCCACGAGGACCACGGCGTTCGCGCTTGCTACGCGGCCCTCCGAATGCAGGATTCAGTGAAGCGGTACGCGGAGGAGATTCACCGGACAGAAGGTGTGCCCATTCAAATTCGCGTGGGTCTGAATTCGGGGGAGGTGGTCGTGAGGTCCATTGGCAGCGACCTCCACATGGACTACACGGCCGTGGGGCAGACCACACACCTTGCCGCGCGGATGGAGCAGATGGCAACGCCGGGGTCGATCCTTATGGCGGCAAACACGCTTCGCCTGGCCGGGGACTACATGAAGGTGAAGGCGCTGGGGCCGCGGAAAGTCAAGGGGATGGAGACACCAGTCGAGGTCTATGAGATCGTTGGAGTAGGGACGGTGCGTTCGCGCCTGAAAGCCGCTGCCGCTCGGGGCCTCACCCGGTTCGTGGGCAGGGATAGCGAGCTAGATCATCTATGCCGGGCACTTGAACACGGCGGTTCCGGACACGGGCAGGTCGTTGCCGTAATCGGCGAGCCCGGGGTGGGCAAGTCCCGCCTCTATTGGGAATTCACCCACTCTCCCAGGACCCAGGGATGGCTGATCGTGGAGGGCGGGTCGGTCTCCTACGGCAAGACCTCGGCGTACCTCCCGGTTATCGACTTGCTCCAAGCCTACTTCCAAATCGAGACACGTGATGATGCACGCAAGATCCGCGAGAAGGTGATGGGCAAAGTCCTGTCGCTGGATCGGGGACTTGAGCCCACCCTGCCGGCGCTCCTGCGGCTCTTAGATGTTCCGGTGGAGGATGCCGAGTGGCAGCGCCTGGAGCCGTCGCAACGACGCCAACGCACACTTGACGGGGTCAAACGCCTGCTCCTGCGGGAAAGTCAGGAGCAACCTCTGATCATCATGTTCGAAGATCTTCACTGGATCGATACCGAGACCCAGGCGTTCCTTGACAGTCTTGTCGAGAGTCTCCCGACAGCGCGCCTGTTGCTGCTCGTCAACTACCGACCTGAGTACCAGCATGGTTGGAGCGGGAAGAGTTACTACCGACAGCTCCGTATCGATCCGCTGCCCCCGCAGTCCGCCGATGAGTTACTAGCCGCTTTGCTTGGGGAGGATCCGAGCGTGGAGCCGCTCAAGCACCTGCTGATCGCGCGGACCGAAGGGAACCCATTTTTCCTCGAAGAGAGCGTCCGGACGCTGACCGAGACGAAGGTCCTGGTGGGCGAGCGGGGGGCCTATCGGCTGGCAAGGGTAGCCCAGAGTTTTCAAATTCCCGCGACGGCCCGGTCGATAGTGGCCGCCCGCATCGACCGGCTTACCCCGGAGGACAAACGGCTTCTTCAGGCTGCGGCTGTCATCGGAAAGGACGTGCCCTTCGCGCTTCTGCAGGCCATTGCCGAAGAACCTGATGAGGTCTTCCGTCGTGGTCTCGGTAACCTCCAGGCCGCTGAGTTCCTCTATGAACATCGGCTCTTCCCCGACCTCGAGTACACATTTCGACATGCCATGACGCAGCAAGTGGCGTACGAGAGCCTTCTTGCGGCTCGCCGGAAGGCCTTTCACGAGGCGACGGGCCGGGCCATCGAGACCCTCTACGTGGACCATCTCGACAAATTCTACGATCGGCTGGCGTACCATTACTCAAGAACCGATAAGGCCTATAAAGCCTTGCAATATCTCTCACGGTGTGCCGAAAAGGTGGCCGGGATGGATGCCCACGAAGAGGCCGTCGCAGCCTTGGAAGAGGCACGCAACCATGCGGAGCGGCTTCCTGCCGAAGAGCAGGATCGTCGCATGATCGATCTGGTTGTCCGGGAGGCGCATTCTCTCCATTTCTTAGGCCGCCGGCAGGAGACAGTGGCACTCCTTCTTCAGCACCGCGACCGGGTGGAAAGGCTCCGGGAGCCCTCGTTGGCCGGGCAGTACTATTTTTGGCTTGGCTTCGCCCATGCGTGGCTTGGGCACAGGGAGGAGGCCACTCAGGCTTTGGGTCTCAGTCTTAAGGAAGCGACGCAGTCAGGGAATGAGGCTCTTATGGGGAGAGTGCACCGAGCTCTCGCCGTCGAGTGCGTATATTCCGGGCGGCCGCTAGACGAGGCCGTGGCCCACGCACGGCAAGCTGTGTCCTTACTGGAGCGTACGGAGGACCGCTTCTGGCTGAGCCAGGCTCTGTTTGCCCTCAGCTACTCCTGCTATTACAGCGGGGATTTCGAGGGGGCCCTTGAAGCTGCTCGCCGCCTCGATGCCCTCGGCGAGGCCACTGGCAGCCGCCGAGCCCGCGCCAACGCGGCCATGATGGCGGGTCTTGGTAACGGCACTCGAGGAGATTGGGAGGAAGGAATCAAGGCGTGCGAGCGCGCCCTTGAGCTCTCGCCAGATGCCTTCGAAACCGCTTTCGTCCTTGCGGTCCTCGGCAAGGCCTACCTGGAGGCCGAAGATTTTGGGCATGCCATCCCCACTCTGGAGGAAGCAGTTCAAATGGGAGACCAGGTTCGCTCTCGGCAATATGCTGCATGGTTTCGGACAATGCTGGGCGCAGCCTATGTCCTAGCGGGGCAACTGGACAAGGCTCGAGAGGTGGCAAGGCAGGCGCTGGATATATCCACAGACGTCAGATACCTGTTGGGAATCGGATGGTCCCATCAAGTCCTTGGGCAGGCCGCTTGGACCCAAGGCGCCCCCGATGAGGCCGGAAGGCATCTTGGTAACGCGCTCCAGGCCTTCGCTACCGTCCACTCCAGATTTGAGATGGGACGAACCCACTTCTTCCTGGCCTCTCTCGCCCACGCGCTGAGAGAGTCCGAAACCGCAGGGATGCACCTCAAGGAGGCCTACTCCCTGTTCACGGCCTTGCGGGTTCCAAAGTATATCGAACGAACGGAGCACCTCGCTCGTAAATTTGGCTTTCCTCCTTTCACGTAAATGACTTGCCCCGATAGGTCCAAATGATTTGGCCACGGAGGGGCAAGTCGCAAGATTCAGGCAAAACCCATCTAAATCCCAGGGCTCTTGAAATCTCTTGGAGATCACAACCGCACCAAATCCTGTGATTTGAAGAATTCTCACGAAATCCTTCGCTTTGAAATTCGCAACGTGCGGCATGATTCCAGGATAAACTTCCCAGTTGTCGAAAGTCAGTGTGTCCAGCAATAGAGTTTTAGCTATTGCGCGAACAGCTTAGGCAGATGAAATCCCTTCGATCTGCCAATGAGCAGAATTAGTTGTGGTTTGGCGGTTGGTCTGGTAGCTTTGAATCTTCAAGAACATTGTCAGGGCCATCCTAACAGAAGCTGGGAAAATCCAAGAGCGTGACACGGAGGAGTTTGGCGGGACAACAATGATTGCGGACAGAGTAGAAATTATTCATCAGGGCGACCTGAACGGGTTTCTTGAACAGGCTGTTCAAAAAAGTGGAAGGTCGGCTGGGTAACCGTCCGGAACAGGCGGTTGTACAATTATGAGCGAGCAAGATGAATGAACATTGAAACCTTGGTCAAGCAGACGGAGGGCAAAACGCTGGAGTTCAAGCGGGATCTGTCCTCATCTAAGAACCTGCTGAAAACACTGGTGGCCTTTGCCAATACAGCAGGTGGTAAGGTCATCATCGGCGTGGATGATAGAAGCCGTTTGCCTGTGGGTGTCTCGCACCCGCTGGATGAGGAAGAGCGGCTTTGCAGCCTGATTGCCGATGCCATTAGCCCGAAACTCGTTCCGAATGTAGAAATTGTAACGGTTGAGAACAAGACGCTGCTGGTGGCCGAGGTTTTCCTGAGCGCGCTGCGACCTCACTGGATCAAGGCCGAGGGGCCGGAAACAGGCGTTTATGTGCGCTTGGGCTCCACCAACCGTCAGGCCGACCGGGAGCTGATTGCCGAATTGCGGCGTTCGGTGGAAGGCGTTGCTTTTGATGAAATGCCCATGCCGGATTTGACGGTCGATGCTTTGGATCTGGCGGGGCTGAAAACTTTGTTCCGGGGCACCCATGATCGAAACGAGAAGGAAATGCTGACCCTGAGGCTGATCAAACAAGACCAAGGGCGGCTGGTTCCCACAAAGGGCGCTGTGTTAATTTGCGGCAAGGAACGGGCCATGCATTTCCCCGATGCCTGGGTGCAGTGCGGCCGGTTTATCGGCCGGGACAAGGCCCGCATTTTCGACCACATCGACATCCACGATCATCTCCCCCAGGCGGTGGACGGCATTCTCCTGTTTCTCAAAAAGCACGCCATGCGCGCGGCTGATTTTTCCGAAGTACGGCGCAAGGATGTGTGGAGCATTCCCTTGGAAATCCTGCGCGAGGTGGTCATCAACGCCCTGGTGCACGCCGATTATTCCCAGCGGGGCGCGCCCATCCGGGTTGCGTTTTTCGATGACCGCATCGAAATCGAAAACCCGGGTATCCTGCTGCCGGGTATGACGATAGAAGATATGCGCCGGGGCGTCTCCAAAATCCGAAACCACGTCATCGCCCGGGTTTTTCGGGAGTTGAACCTGATCGAACAGTGGGGCAGCGGCATTCCCCGCATTCTGCGTGAGGCCGAAAAACTGGGCCTGCCAGATCTGCTAATGGAAGAAATCGGCATGCGGGTGCGGGTGACCGTGCGTTTGGCTGAGCAGGTCAGCATTCAGCAGGCCGCTCCCGAAGTCACCCCCGAAGTCACCCCCGAAGTCACCCCCGAAGTCACCGGAATGCTTTTTGGTATGGTTGGTGAAATGACACGCAGTGAGATAATGAAAAAACTGGGGCTTAAGGACGAAAAGCATTTCCGAGAAAATTACCAGCAAGTTGCTGTGAATCTGGGCCTAATAGAGATGACCATCCCTGACAAGCCCCGAAGTTCCAAACAAAGATACAGGATCACTGCATTGGGGAGGCAAATCTTGAAGCAGGCCGGTAAAGAGAAGGGAAGCGGCCAGTGAAGCTTAAACAGGGCATCCTCAACGCCTCGGACCACGACACACTCGGGGTAATGGCCGAAACCCTGGAGATGAAAGATGTCGACCGGCGCAGCCTTGAGGAAATGCGAACCAAAGCCAACCGCATTGGCGTGGCGACCTATGAGCTCCAATCCGAACTGCACTCCGCCAGACAGCTCCGCGCCGCGGTCCGCAGTGTATTGCCGGAGGGGAAGGGAGAGGAGGCAGGGAAATTATGACGGACATCTATGACTCTTTGGGGTGCGAGCGATGAAAGCAAAACTCAAACCTTTTGTCGGTCAATGGAGCATTGCTGAGATGGAGGCTTGGGACCAGGATTTTGTGAACCTGGAGGTCCCTGGACATTTTACCTTCGGGAAAGATTGAAGAAATTCATGATCGATCACGTGCGACCGAATGAGGATCAGAGGAGTCCCATGGGCCCGGAAAAGCGAAAGCAGATCGATCCGCTCGATCGGACCATCGAAGCGGCATTGTCTCCCGGGAGCTTCATCTCCCACCACGGCGCGTAGTCGTTTAAGGTTTCCCCTCTGTTGCGAGTTTGCTCAGGCCCTCTTTAATCCCCATTCTCTTTTCCACAACTTGTCGCCTGGCCGTTCAGCGTCACGGGATGTTTGCCGCCATCAGTTTCGACGCCCGGGCCTGTGCCATGACTGGTATGATTCTAGGTATTCTTTGATATCACCTATAGATCACAGCCACACCCAAACCTGCGATAAGAAGAATATCACACAGATCATATGAACTGCTCTTGAGCCTTATCATCTCAGAATAATGGCAGCCATCAACGGGAAGGAAGGGTAGCCCAGGTTCCACCTCACGTACGAGATAGACAGAAAGCCCTGTCGTGTTGGTTGTTGGTGTTGGCGGGTCATGGCCAGGCTGCTCTATGGCATCTGAAGCAATCATTGAGCAAAGAGTCTTGTTTGCTTCATCATTGATACAAGGATAACCAATGATAGCGAGACAAATCGCGAGGTACTGGAAAAGATCTCGGCGGTGGATCTGGCCGTGGCGGGTCAGCTATTCATACTTCCACGCATCGGGAACATCGGCAAGAGGGACTACATGGATCTTGTCCGTGAGAGGATAGAGCGATTTCACATGGGATACGCCCCCTCGGCCGCCTCACGGGACGCTTCTAAAGGTTGAAAAGTCAAACTGTACCTTTGAAATTTCAAGGTGCTTTGCCTCTTACAGCTCTGGGCCAAGGAGCCTGCAACCCGTGATCAATTGAGAACCGAGCAAGATCGGAACCGACGACTTCTGATTGGCTGCGCCTATTGACGCGCGATCGCAAGGTGCCTTCGAGTTGGGCGTTAACCAGCCTCTGACATGAGGCCGCCCAGCACTTGCTCTTTCGCTCCAGCGCTCATGACCTTTCCGTCCGCTAGAACCAGGGCGTGGGTGATGCAGGCAGGGAGTTCCTCCTTGTGGTGGGTCACATAGATGAGATCGGTCGCTGTCCGGCTGCCGATGAACTCGATGAAATCCAGAACCTGTCTGCGGTTGGCGTAGTCGAGCCCGTCGCAAGGCTCATCCAGGATCATGAGAAGAGGCGACTTGACCATGGCTCTGGCCAAGAGAATGAGTCGCTGCTGGCCGTGGGAGAGGTGGTCGAACCGCTTGCGAGCCAGATCTTCCATCTTCAGCAGGCCGATCCATGAACGGACGGCCTGATGCTGCTGCTCTGTGCAGATCTCATAGAGCCCTATGGAGTCGAAGAACCCGGAGCAGATCACGTCGTAAGCCGGGATGCGCTTCTGATACCTCATCTGAAATTCCGCAGACACAATGCTGAGCTTTTCCTTGATCTCCCAGATCGTCTCCCCGCTTCCCTTTCTCCTGCCGAAGAGCTGAATGTCATTGGCATAGCCCTGGACATTGTCGCCCGTGATCAGCTCCAGAAGTTTTGACTTCCCCGATCCATTGGGGCCAAGGACAGCCCAGTTCTCGCCTCTTCGGACTGTCCAATTGATGCGAGCAAGGACCACCTGCTTGCCGTACCGGACCGTGGTGTCTTTCATGGCAATGAGTTCGTGGGGACCGGACTCCTGCTTTTCCTTCTGAGTCTTGGAGTAAAGCCCCTTCCCTTCTGCGCCAAGACCACCCTCCCCGTAGATCTCAGGAATTCTCTCAGGCTTCAGGATTTCCCCGGCCGGACCGTGAAGCATGACCCGGCAATCCTTGACGCAGAGAACATGGGTGATCCTGGGGCTGATTTCCTCGAACCGGTGAGTGACGAGAATGACCCGCATGGGTCCGATCATCAGCCGATCAATCAGTCCTTTCAGCTCGGCCTTGGCCCGCTCATCCAG
>JALOPA010000063.1 GCA_025454125.1 Thermodesulfobacteriota bacterium | reverse complement strand
GCCGTTGGTGCTCTGAAGATCCGTCAGAATATACTCTCCTCCAAGCTTGTCGATTTTGGCGTGGTACCCGGACACGGCGAGGTTGTCTATGACGATAGTGTTGTCGTCCTGGCGCCCCATGGTGATGCTGTCTTTGGTAAAAGGGTACTCCTTGATCACCTGCTTATTGAAGGTTAGGATCAGCTTGGCCATGATTTTTTCCCCCGTTCTTGAACGCCCGTGTATATATTTTATCCAAATCTTCGTTAAAATAGCAAGATCAAATAAATCTAAAGCCCAAACTTTCTCTTGATCCGATTCGCACCCGTCAGGGCATCGGCCATCAGGCTCCCCAGCTTTCCGAAAGAGGTTCCTCGCTTTTTTTCCACCTGATCCAGAAAGACGGTGACCACCGTGGTGTTGTCATGGGCCCCTCGCTCAAGAGCCAAATCGATCAGTCTTCGGGGCAATTTCTGTGGATCCGCCTCTTTCAAGGCAATCTTCAGAATCTCTTCGTCTGTGGCGAGGTCGGTGAGACCGTCCGAACACAAAATGAAGAGATCTTCGCTGGAGGGTTCAATTTCGAAAACCTCGGCATCCACGTTTTCGGAGGATCCCAGGTTCCTCGTCAGGATGTGCCGAAGAGGGGATCGAGCCGCTTCCTCTTCCGTCATCACGCCCATCTCCACGTGCTCGGCTACGATCGTGTGATCCTTGGACATCCTCTCGATGCGGTTGTCCCGCACCAGGTACATCCGGCTGTCTCCCACATTGGCGGCGACAACACGCCCGGACCCGACCAGCAGGCTGACGATGGTTGTTCCCATCCCGTTGTACTGCTCGTACTCGCTGGCCATTTCGTAAATCACCCGGTTCGCCAGCCGGATGCTCCCCAGGATGTAGTTTCCCTCCGGGCTCAGAGATGCATCGGGAAAACCGAAGATCTCATCGGGCGGAGACTGGACCTCCCGCCACTTGCTGAAGCTCTTGTTGATGATCTCCACAGCGACCCGGCTGGCCACTTCACCGGCCAGATGACCTCCCATGCCGTCCGCCACCATGTAGAGGCCGAAGGAGTCCTGCACGGAATAGGAGTCCTCATTTCCCTCCCGCTGAAGGCCCACGTCTGTCATACCTGAAGATTTTATCAGCAATTCAGCTCCGATCCTTTGTGAAGTGCAGCATGTTGCCTTGTATTCGGCCTTCGAACCACTCTTTTCTCACGCTTTCACCGCGGCTTCCTGACCGGCCAGTCTCTTCTTCTGCTTCTGATCCACCTTCAGGGCAAGAAGCCTCACGAGCTTGGCCAGCTGCCCTGCGTTCTGGAACCGCTCCTCCAGATTCTTGGCCAGAGCCTTGTCCAGGATTTGCTCACAGGCCACGGGAATTCTGGGATTGAAACTGCGCAAGGGCGGATGTTTCACCTGCGTGATCTGGTAGAGCAAGCTGCTGAGGTTGTCTCCCTGAAAAGGAAGTTCGCCCGCCAGCAGTTGATAAAACACCACCCCAAGAGAAAAGATGTCGGACCGCGGGTCGATTTTCTGCCCCATGATTTGCTCGGGCGACATGTAGTTCGGGGTGCCCAGAATCACGCCCGTTCTGGTTCTGGATGACGATATGGCTTTGGCGATCCCGAAATCCGTCACTTTCACTCCCCCGGTCTTCAGGAGCATGATGTTGGCCGGTTTGATGTCCCGGTGGATCACATCGGCCCTGTGCGCAAACTCCAAGGCGTCCGCGACGCTTGCCACCACCGAGAGCACTTTCCTCAGAGGCAGAAGGTTTTTCTTGCCGATGAATTTCTCCAGGTTCTCCCCCTCCAGATACTCCATCGCCATGAACGTCAGATCCTGATCCTCCCCCATGTCGTGTATGGTCACGATGGAAGGGTGGGAAAGCTGGCCTGCGATCTCCGCCTCCCTGAAAAACCGCTCTTTGATCTCCTGGATGACATCCTCGTCGAACTCGTCGGAAAAACGAATGGTCTTGATGGCCAGCAGCCGGTTGATCTTCGGATCCAGAGCCTTGTACACCAACCCCATCGAACCCCTTCCCAAGACCTGCAGGATCTCGTAGCGCCCGATCCGGGTCAATTCTTCGGGCACGGTCTCGTCAAGAACACTCGGTTCTCGGGCCCTGAGATGGCTTCCGATGGTTGAGGATTTGTCCACCTCCTTGAGCTTGAGGATTCTGGTGTCTAGGTCGCGGAACCCTCCTCCCCGGTTCGCATACTCGTAGACGGAGAGGGCTTTGGCGATCAGCCGTTTCTGCTCGTACTCCAGACCGAGGTTGTAGATCAGGTCCCTGGTTTCCGCATCGAGAGGCAGTCTCCGGAATTTTTCAAGAGCGAGATCAAGAAGCCCCTGGCTCTGGAAGTTGAGACCCAGGAGCCGATGCGTCTCAATGGTCTCTCTCGACAACCTCGTCTTGAAAAAAAACTGGCTCACCGACACAAAGGCGTAGAGGGTGAGAAACCCCATGAGCACATAGCTCATTCTGAACCACATTTCCCACCTTGCCAAGAGCAAAAATCCGGCGCCCATGAGGGCCGCGACACCGACGACGGTGAAAAGCAATCTGGGGATCTGTCCAATCCTGGGAAAGACCAATGCGCCCACCAAGCCCAGCAACCCCAGGGCCCCCATTTCAGCGTATACCATGTAGCCGGGTCTGGTGAGGCTACGCTTGTTGAGGAGGTTGTCCAGGACCAAGCAGTTGAACTGATCTTCGGAAGTCGCCGCAGACAAGGGAGTGCTGAGGATCTTGCGCTGGTCGCCGAAGTTCGTCCCGATGAGCACGGCTTTTCCCTTCATGGACGGTTTCTTCTGCCCATCCAGCACATCGGAAAAGGAGACCCTTTCGAGGTTCGAAAAACCGCGCAGGAACTTGACCAGCATTTTCCCCTCCCAGAGAGGAATCGCTTCGCCCCTCAGCCGGAGATGGTTTTCCTCCACCACCGCTTTGGAGGGCGTCTGGTCCCAGCAGGCCAGGGCAAGCCGGAGAGCATAAGAAGGCAAGAGGGATCCTCTCCATTGAATGTAGAGAGGGGAGGCGATTCCCTCGATCGCCTGGCCTTTCAAAACATCATCGTGTCCGAAGCCCATGGCCGCCTCGGCCAGGCCCTGAAAGGGGAGATAGAGCTCCTGGCGAGCTCCGGTTTTCGCAGGGGGCGGAAGAGGCTCCTTCATGCCCAGGAAATCCCTTGGCAAGATACTCCCCGGATTCCACTTCCCTTTCACCTGTCCCGCAGGGAGAAGGATCATCGCAGGCAGGATCACGTTCCCCGCTTCCTTGACCGCCTCGATAAGCAGAAGGTCCTCACTCGCCTTTGCTTCGCATTCCGCGAGGTTCTCCTGAACCCAGTCTGCCAGAGAGTCGTCCTTCTGGCCCAAAGAGTAAACCGAAAACTTCTCTTTCATCCCCTTCAGTTCGCGGAGCGCCGCATTTCTCTCCTCATCCAGCAGAGGGAGATTCAAACCGATGACTTTGGCTCCGCTCCCTCTGGCCAGATGGACCATCCGGGCAATCAGATCCCGCGGCCAAGGCCACGAACCAAGCTTGTCGAGGCTCTTTTGGTCAATCTCTACGAGGAGGATTCTTTGATCCATGGGGGTGTCGGGCAGGGCCAGCCTCGTGACAGCGTCATAGTAGGATCTTTCCACCCGCTCCAGAAAGGCAGGGGAATAGTAGGCGAGCCCCACGAAAGCAAGAGCGATCAGACCTGCGAGAAGGGAGTTCAGGCTCAGGCTTCTTTTAACCATTTATAACGAAAATATAGTTATATTCGTACAAAATATTATAATTTTTATCAAAATAATTGAATCATGTCAATTGAAAAACAGTCCTCCTTCCCCTCAGTTAGGATGAGATTTCGTACTGTTCGATGTGGAGGTTTTCCTTTTCCAGGATGATCACCCGCCTGTTGATTCTGCGCTCCAGATCGATCACCGATTGCTGTTCTTCCTCCTTGAGGACGCGCGCAATGTCCGGATGCGCGTGGATCAACACCTGGGATGCCTGCCCGGTTATGGTCGTCTCCCTTTCCAGATCCCGCAGGATCTCGTAGCAGATGGTTCGTTTGGTCTTCAGGGAACCCCTGCCTTCGCAGTAGAAGCAGGGCTCGCTCAAGAACCGGTTCAGATTCTCTCGGGTTCTCTTCCGGGTCATTTCAATCAAACCCAGTTCGGACATCTTCAACACATGGGTCTTGGCCTTGTCTTTGGTCAGGGCTTCCTTCAGGGTGGTGAACACTTTTTCCCTGTTGGACTTTTTTTCCATGTCGATGAAATCGATGACGATGAGTCCCCCCAGGTTCCTCAACCGCAACTGATAGGCGATTTCCTTGACCGCTTCCAGGTTGGTCTTGAGGATCGTCTCCTCCAGATTCCTAGAGCCCACATAGCTCCCCGTGTTGACATCGATGGCCGTCAAGGCCTCGGTGAGCTCGATGACGATATAGCCTCCTGACTTCAGCCATATTTTTTTGTCCAGGGCCCTGGAGAGCTCCATCTCGATGCTGTAGAAATCGAAGAGGGGTTCAGGGCCTTCATACAGCTCCACGGAGTACTTCAGCGCAGGGACAAAGGTCTCGATGAATTCCATGATGGCGCTGTATTCCTCTTTCGAATCGATCACGAGACGGTCCACTTCCCGGGTGAAGAGGTCGCGAACCGACCGCAGCGAAACGCTCAGGTCTTTGTAGAGCAGTCCCGGGGAGGTGTTTTTGGACATTTTTTCCTGAATGCTGGTCCAAAGCTTTTGCAGGAAGTCCATTTCGGACTTGAGCTTGTTCTTGTCCGAGCCCTCACTGGCGGTCCTCACGATAAATCCGAGGCTGCCTGGCCGGATCTCCTGCACCAGGCTTTTCAGCCTCTCTCTTTCCACGGGATCTTCGATTTTTCGAGAGATCCCGATGTGATTCACGTTGGGCATGAGCACGAGGTGCCGGCCGGGCAAAGAAATGTGCGACGTCAGGCGGGCCCCTTTGGTTCCGATCGGCTCCTTGGCGATCTGGACCATGATGTCCTGCCCCTCGCGGAGCAGGTCTTCGATGTTCATGGCAAGGACTTTTGGGCGATCCACCCATGCGTTGTCCTGGTCCTGAGGCACCTCCGGCTCCGCGCTGTTGCCGAGCATCATCTGCTCCAATTCCATCAGGTCCTGGTGCACGTCGGAGACATAAAGAAAGGCGCTCCTCTCGAGCCCGATGTCCACGAAGGCCGCCTGCATGCCCGGAAGAACCCGCACCACTCGCCCCCGGTAGATGTTTCCCATGAGCTCCTGCCCTGTTTTTCTTTCGATGTGGAGCTCGACCACCACCCCGTTTTCCACGAGAGCGACTCTTGTCTCATGGGGTCTCGAATGAATGATCAGTTCGCTGGCCATACTCAACTCCGGCCCTCCGACTCTTTCGAGTCCAGGACTTCCCTGATTTTCAATACGGATGTTCCTTCGAGCTCGTCGTCGCTCAGACGGAAGATCTGCTTGACAATCTCCAAAGGTTTCAGCGCCGGCCCTTGCACCGTTTTGAGAGCCAGGTGCAGCGTGGATCCTGCGATGAAACGCGCCGACGCCACCTGGGCGCGCGCGTCCACGCTCTGGTCTCCCCTCTTTCCTTTCTTGAGCGCCGGACAGGAAGAGGCGGCAAGAAATCCTCGGAGATCGCCCTCTCCAACACTCACTCCGTTGAAGGTGATCTGATAGTGGTTCTCCCGAACTTTCAGACTCCCGGCTCCCCGGCCCAGAACCTCGAGAGCCTTGATTTCGAGGCCGGAAGGAAGCTGCTCGCTGATCCTTTTCACGCATGCCCCGTCGGGCGGGGGCTCGTGCCACTGGACTTCCAGGGTTTCGTGCAGGCTTTCGGTGCCCACAGGCAGGGCCGAGGCAAAAGAGAGCTTCGGCAAGGGGTGATACCCTTTGGAGTAGGCAAGACGCACGCCGGCCCTTTTGAACGCTCGCACAAAGGTACGGACCAGTTCGAGATGGCTCAAGTATTTCGCAGGACCTGTTTTGGAAAAAGTGATTCGAACTCTATGGGCCTCAAGACGGTCCCGGGTGTTGAGGGTTCCGGCCTCCTTCCCGGCCACGGCCCAGTCCGTGAAGAGGACAGGCCGGACTTCCCTGTGGTCGCAGACCCCGCAGTCCAAACACTGCCCTCGGCAGTCCGGCGTTCCCTCCCCCTGCTCAGCCTTCTTCCACTCCCTCTCAAAGTACGCTTGCCGGACGCCGCAGTGGATGTGATCCCAAGGAAGCACTTCGTCGAAGGCTCTCACCCTGTGAAGGTAAAACCCCGGATCCAGTCCCGTGTCCCGAAAAGATTCCTGCCACAGGTCCAGACGGAAGTGTTCGCTCCAGGCGTCAAATCTCGCACCCTTCCGCCAAGCATCGACAAGCACAGGAGCAAGCCTCCTGTCCCCTCTCGAGAAGACGCCCTCCAGCCAGCTCATCTCCGGCTGGTTCCATTTGACCCGGATCCTTGGGTCTTTGGCCCATTTCTGGACAAGCTGAATCCGCCTGCGGCTCTCCTCAAGCGAAAGCTGCGGATGCCACATGAAGGGGGTGTGAGCCTTCGGCACAAAGGTGGCGACGCTCACATGGACCTTTCCTTTTCTGGACGTTTTCGCCACTCGTTCCGCAAGGCGGATCATGTCTTCCAGATCCTTTTCTTCTTCAAAAGGAAGGCCGACCATGAAGTAGAGTTTGATCAGATCCCACCCGGCCCTATAGATCTCTCTGGCCATGGCCACGATCTCTTCATCGGTCAGGCCCTTGTTGATCCTTTTTCGCATTCGGTCGTTTCCGGCTTCCGGGGCAAGGGTGAAGCCTGTTTTTCGAACCCTCTTGATCTCCTCGAACCACGAGGAATCCAGGCTGTCCACCCTCAGGGAAGGCAGGCTGATGGCAATCCGGTCCTCTTCCTGTTTATCCATGAGAGTCCGAAGCAAAGGCCCTAACACACTGTAATCGCCCGAGCTGAGCGAGAGCAGCGACATCTCCTCATATCCGGTGAAGCGCAGGCCTCGCTCCGAGTGGCGAAGCACGGCCTCGGGATGCCGTTCTCGCACGGGTCTGTAAATCATTCCCGCCTGGCAAAAACGACAGCCCCGTGTACACCCCCTCGATATTTCAACGGCCAAACGGTCATGGACCGGCTCCGCAAAGGGAACCACCTGCCGTTCAGGGAAGGGAAAGGCATCGAGGTCCGGCACAAGGGCTTTCCGGACCTCGGGGTATCCGGGCACCAGGGGTTCTATGGACTGGATCGTGCCTTCCGCGCGGTAGTGAACCCGGAAAAAAGCCGGCACATAGACCCCGCGAATCCCGCTTAAGGCAAGAAGGATTTCTCTCTTCGTCGCCTGCCGCCTCTTCGCTTCTCGCAGGGCTTCACAGATTTCAAGGACCGCTTGTTCTCCGTCGCCGATGACCATGGCATCGAACAGCGGGGCCACCGGTTCCGGGTTGAAGCACGCCGGGCCTCCGGCCACGAGGAGCGGGAAAGAAGCCTCCCGCTCTTGCGCAAGGAAGGGGATGCCGCACAGGTCGAGCATGGTGAGCACATTGGTGAAGGACAGCTCGTGCTGGAGGCTGAAGCCGACGACCTCGAACTCGGTCAGGGCCCGGCCGGACTCCATCGCCGTCAGGGGAAGGCGTCGAGCCCTCAGCTCCGTCTCAAGGTCCGTCCAAGGGCAGTAGACCCTTTCCGCGGCCAACCAGGACGGACGATTCAGCAGGTCATAGAGGATCTTGAGTCCCACATGAGACATGCCCACTTCGTAGACATCGGGGAAGGCGAGAGCGATGGAAACCTCCACCTGGGACGGATCTTTCCTGATTGAATTGATCTCGTTTCCCACGTAGCGGCTCGGGTGTTGAATGCGGGAAAACCATTTTTCGTT
>JALOPA010000747.1 GCA_025454125.1 Thermodesulfobacteriota bacterium | reverse complement strand
GAAGGAATCGACTTTCTCGTAAGGAACGTGAAAGGGGGCGTGTTCTCTTCGGCCCTTGCCTCTGCCCGCGAGGGTGATCCTTTTCAGTTCGCCGGTCCCTACGGGTATTTTCGTTTTTATCCCTCGGAGCGCCTTCCCGTTTTCGTGGGCACCGGCACAGGAGTCGCCCCCTTTGTTTCGATCGCAAGGTCAGGGGTCGAGGATTTCATCCTTCTCCATGGGGTCCGGCGCTTCCTGGACCTTTACTATGAGCCGCTGTTCCGGAAAACGGCCAGGCTCTATGTCCCCTGCCTTTCCGCAGTGAAAGATCAGAGGGAGGGAGTAGCCGAAGGGTTCGCCGGAAGAGTCACCGGGTATCTGGCAAATCAACTGGCCCCAGGTGCGTACGACTTCTATCTTTGCGGCAACTCGAACATGATCCAGGATGTCATCCACCTGGTGGATCAAAGATTCCCGGACTCACGGGTTTACACTGAAACCTTTTACTGAGCCTGTAAAGGCGATGAACCAGAAACAAGCAGATGTGCTCATTGTCGGCGCTGGTGTGGTGGGCCTTTCCGTCGCCTACTACGCGGCCTCCGCAGGCGCAAAGGTCGTTGTTCTCGAAAGAGGGGAGATCGGCGCCGGATGCTCATCGGGAAATGCCGGACTGATCGTGCCCAGTTTTTTTGAACCCCTTCCGGGCCCTGGAGTGATCGCAGAGGGTTTAAGACACCTCTTTGATCAGGACGGATTCTTCGGGATGCGAATGCGGCCTGATCCCCGTTTCCTGTTCTGGCTCCTCCGTTTCGGCCGTCACTGCAACCGGAAAGACCTGCGCTCCGCTTCGGAGCTCTTCATGCGGCTCAATCACGAAGCCGTTCAGGTGCATCGCGAGCTGGCTCGCCTGGGGGGCGGGGAATACGGTTTCAACCAGAAGGGCCTTCTCTACCTCTTTCTGAACGCAAAGCGGTTCCTTCAGGGAAGGGAAAGAGCCGCGAAGGCCATGGAATCAGGGTTCACTTCGGAACTCTACTCGGGAGACGAGGTGCGTGACGTGGAGCCGGCAGCCGGGAGGGCGGTGATTGGAGGGATCCGTTTTCTCAGCGACAGCAACCTTGACCCTGCGAAGTTTCTTGAGTGGCTTGCAAGACAGGCTGCGGCCTGGGGCGTGCAAATCATGACCGATACCGAGGTCTTCGATTTCCAGGCGAGCCGGAATCGAGTGAACTCGGTGTTCACCACCAAGGGAGAGTTTAGATCTGAACAGGTCGTTCTGGCCGGCGGCGCATGGCTTGCCCCTCTGGGCCGACGCCTGGGAGTCAAGTTGCCTGTGGAAGGAGGCAGGGGGATCAGCCTGACTTTTTCAAAGCCCAAGATGAGCGTTCGCCAGCCCCTGATTCTTGATGAACACCACGTGGCCGTGAGTCCTTTGTCCAACGCACTTCGAATTACAGGTGCGCTCGAGCTGAGCGGGCGTGACCTGACGATCAGCCCCGACCGTGTGAGGGGAATCCACCGCTCCGCAGGCCGGTATGTACCCCTTATAGAACCTCTCCGTCCGTCTGAGATTTGGCGGGGCCTGAGACCGTGCACCCCCGACGGTCTGCCCATGGTGGGGCGGCTGCATTCACTGAATAACGTCATCGTTGCTGGCGGCCACGATACCAAGGGGATGACCCTTGGGCCGCTGATGCTGGCGGCCACGATACCAAGGGGATGACCCTTGGGCCGCTGACAGGCCAGTATGTGACGCGACTTCTCGCAGGGCAGTCGATCGGCGACTTTGAACACAAATTGAGCCCTTCACGTTTTTGGCTATAAAGATGCAAAGGCCGGCTGTGAGAGGGGGTCTTCTAATGACGCTTAAAACCGTGATGTGAGAAAACCGTATACACAGGAAGGAGGTTAGACCATGGCATTGGCAAAAGACAAACTCTTGGAGTTGTATCGAAAGATGCTCCTGGTCCGCACCATGGAAGAGACCCATGGGAAGCTGCTCAAGGAGGGGAAGCTCCAGCTCATGGGGCATTTCGGCACAGGGCAGGAGGCTGTGTCGGTGGGGATCACCGGTCCTTTGAAGCAAGAGGACATCCTTTTCGGGACCCACAGAGGGGTGGGCGAATTCATCGGCAAAGGAATGGACCCGAAGGACATATGGCATGAGTATCTGGGAAAGAAGACCGGACTGTGCAAGGGGAAGGGCACCCTTCATCTTGCGGACAAGAAAAACAATATCCCAGGGCTTGTTTCAAGTCTGGGCGCAGACTTCTCCATGGCGGTGGGGACCGCCCTCGCATCCAAGATGCGGAAAACCGGGCAGGTGACACTCTACTACGTGGGGGAAGGGACGTGCAACCAGGCGGATGCCCACCCGTCCATGTGCATGGCGGCGTTGTGGAAATTGCCCGTGTTCTTCGCGGTGGCCACGAACCAGTTCTGCGAGCTCTCGTACATGTGCGAACACTACCCGACGCAGGACGTGGCTCCCCGGGCCGCAGGCTATGGAATTCCTTACGACATCGTAGAGGGCCAGGACGTCGAGGCCGTTTACGAGGCTGCGCAGAAAGCGATCGACCATGCGAGGAGCGGGAAGGGGCCCTATCTGATCGAGTACAAGACTTTCCGAATGGCAACTCATTTTACCGGGGACCCGGGAACTTATGTGAACCCGAAGGATCTGGAAGAGTGGGGAAAGAAAGACCCCATTGATATGTGCAAGAAAAAGCTCCTGGGTCGCGGAATGATCAGCGAGGCGGAGGATCAGAAGCTGAGAGGGGAGGTCCAAGCCCAGGTCGACGGAGTGATTCAGAGCGCACTGGCTGCACCGGACCCGACGGCTCAAGACCTGTTCGAAGGGTTGTACTCAGGAAAGGGGGTGCTCTAATGGCTAGAAAAATCACCTTTATGCAGGCCATTAATGAGGCCATGGCAGAGGAAATGCGCCGCGACCCCAGCGTCTTCATTTTTGGGGAAGATGTGAGGGTGAGCGCCTTTGGCCAGACCGCAGGCCTGTTCAAAGAATTCGGAGAGGAGCGCGTGGTCAACACGCCCATTGCCGAGAACGCGATTACCGGCGCCGCCATCGGAGCGGCCCTCAACGGCATGCGTCCGGTTCTCGAGTTGATGTTCTGCGATTTTGCCATGCTCGCCATGGATGAAATCTGCAACCACCTGGGCCAGTGGGGCTACATCACGGGAGGCCAGTACCGGGTGCCTGTGACGATCAGAACCGCTGTGGGTGCCGGTCTTCGCATGGGTTACGGACACTCTCAGAGCCTCGAGTCTCAACTGATCCAGGCTCCCGGCCTGATCCTCGTGGAACCGGCGACGCCGTATGACGCAAAGGGCCTCCTCAAGTCGGCCATCCGGAGCAACGATCCCGTGGTCGTCTTCGAACATAAGAAACTGCTCTTCGGCGGGATTGACGGAGAAGTGCCGGAGGAGGATTACACGGTGCCTTTTGGGGAAGCCGTGGTGCGCAAAAAAGGCAAAGATGCTACGGTGGTCACCTTCGGTTTCATGATGTACGAGGCCTTTGGCGCGGCACAGGAACTGGCCAAGGAGGGTATCGACATCGAGATCATTGACCCCAGGACGATCGTGCCCCTGGACAAGGACACTATCTTTGAGTCCGTGGAAAAGACCGGCCGGCTGATCACCGTGGAAGAAGGTCGAATCCGCGGGGGTCTTGGCGCTGAGGTGGCGGCTCTGGCTTGCAGCGAGTATTTCTCCTTTCTCAAAGCACCTGTGCAGCGGGTAGCGGCTCCCATGATTCCGATTCCCGGAAGCCCGGTGCTCGAGGATCTTTACCTGCCCAACAAGGACTCCATTGTCCGCGCGGTGAAGCGCACGCTTTAATCGGGGAGTACCTTTGCCCGGACCAGGAAGGGGCCATTCCTGGTCCGGGCTTTTTGCGGAGGACACCGGTCTTCATGATCTCTGAGATTCACATTCCCAAACTGGGCATGACCCAGTCGGA
>JALOPA010000062.1 GCA_025454125.1 Thermodesulfobacteriota bacterium | reverse complement strand
TCATAAATGAAGGGAAGCTCTCCCCCATCAGCCCCAATCCCAAGCGCATATAGGATCACTTGATCTTCATTGTAGTTGAAGGCAAGGGGCTCAGAGCGTTTTCCTATTAACGACAGATTCAGTGCCATAGCCTAAGTTCCTCTTGTTCCTCCAGGGGGGACGATCAACCACTCAACCCGCCAGCCACCAAAAGAACCTCCCCCGACACATAGTCCGAAAGGGGTGAGGCAAAGAAGAGAACGGCCCCGGCAGCTTCCTCAGGCGTTCCTGGTCTTCCTAAAGGGATCATTTTGGTCATTATCTGGCGCTGGGCGCTGGGGATTCCAACCGTCACTTGTTTCCCTGCTCTTGCGAGCGTCTCACCGGCCTCTCTCTCCTGGGTGAGACGGGTCTCTATCCAACCAAAGGCTACGGTGTTGGCTTGTACATTGTATCGTCCCCATTCCTTCGCCAACGTTTTTGTCAATCCCAGTACAGCCGACTTGGCAGCGGCATAGTTGGCCTGCCCTGCATTTCCTACCGCTCCAGCGAGGGATGAGATATTAATGATTTTTCGTGCCACCGCCCTACCCGCTGAAGTTTCCCTCTTGGCAGCCTCCCGGAAGTAGGGTGCTGCCGCCCGGATGATCCGGAAAGGCGCCGTCACATGAACGTCCAGCATGGCGGTCCATTGTTCATCGGTCATCGTATGAACGACGGCATCCCAGATGAACCCGGCGTTGTTGACCAGCACATGAACGCTCCCCCAGGTATCCACGGCTTTTCTCACAATTCCTTCTGCGAAACTCTGGGCAGTGACGTCGCCTACATAGGCCACGGCCTCCCCGCCTCCATGACGTATTTCAGCAACCGTTTCATCGGCCGGCACCGGATCTAGATCATTCACCACCACCCTGGCGCCTTCCTGTGCAAACAGCAGGGCGGTGGCCCGGCCTATGCCTCTGCCAGAGCCGGTTATGATAGCGACTTTTCCTTCCATCATTTTTTTCATATCCTGTTCCTTTCACCCTGATGAATCAGAGAAAGAGTTTCTTGTGAATCCGATCCAAAACCTCCACGGCTTCAGCCATCATGCGATCCAGCAACTCCTCGCAGGTCGGGACATCATGGATGAAGCCCACAGATTGCCCGGCTGGCATCTGGGCCTCATCGGTCTGTCCTCCTTCCCAGGCTTTTTTCATCCGCAATCCGGATAATAGGGGAACGATTTCCTCCACGCCCGCGCCTTGGCTTTCCAGGGCGGCGATCCGGTCCGTATGTTCGTTTTTCAGACACCGGGCTTGAACCCCGATGGAACGGCAAATGATGGTAGTTTCAAATTCTTCGCTGGCCACCAGTTTTTCTTTGTGATTCTGGTGTACCAGACACTCCCGGGTAGCAATGAAGCGTGTGGCCATCATTACCCCTTCAGCACCCAGGGCCAGGGCAGCCGCAATGCTCCGCCCGTCCCCGATTCCCCCGGCCGCAACAATCGGGATCTTGACGGCGTCAGCTACACGCGGAACCAGGACCATGGTTGTGACATCATCTCCCAAAGGGTGGCCTCCTTCCTCATACCCGGCTGCATAGATGCCGTCATACCCGATCTTCTCGGCGTGTAAGGCATGTCGGGCTGCCCCGACCTTCTGAAAGAGCTTCACTCCAGCTTTTTTGAGTAGCTCGATCGCCTCCATCCCCAAGCTGGTGTCTAAAGGTGCGCCGGAGATCTCCAGGCCCGCCACCCGCTCTTCCGCGCAAACTTTGATATACATCCGGTAATGATCGGTAGTGATCCGAACCGAAGGATGAATGCTCACGTTGACCATAAAAGGCCGGTCCGTAAGCTTTCTGGTTGCGCGAATGGCCTTGCGGAAGTCTTGCTCGGTTTCATAATTGCCGGCGGTCAGATTTCCGAGCCCGCCGGCATTGGAAATGGCTGCGCAAAGGGGTGGCGTGCACAACCACATCATGGCCCCGCAAATAATAGGATACTTCACGCCGAACATTTCAGTGATCGCTGTCTGGATCATCTTCTCTGCCCTTCTTTCATGATCTTAATCTAGTGATCTCGTCAACACGCTCCGAAAGGTCGGAGCAGCCAGGCCGCTACTCGCTTCTGGAACCCGCTGATCCTCGGGCCTAGTCTTTCAATTAAAGACTTTGTTACTCTTTGCATCTTCCGAGAATTGAAATCGCACAAACATGCCTATGGGTCAGTCCACCCCGGTTATGGGCGAGCCCAAGCCTGGGGTCTTGTATTTGTCGCCCTCTGGCCCGCCCCAGAAGTTGTAATCAGATCCTGTCCTCCCTCGTGTTCCGGCACATGACTTCGGTCAAACGATCATCTCTGTCCCCATTTCAGGCTCGGCTCCCGCCAGTCGGTGACGGGGACGAATATCTTGCTCTGGAAGTCGGCCCGCAATATCCGGAATTGATGGGCTCCCTTTCTCACCTGCGGGGCGTACGAGATCTTGCCCAGCCCCATGGCGTCAAAGTTCTTCATGTGGTCCAGGGCCTCGACGAGCTTCTCACGCGTGAGGTCCCTGCCCGCGTTCTCCAGGGCCTGCGTCAGGTACATGATGGGCATCCAATAACCGGACGAAAGGGGAACGTCGAGGAGCGGTTTGGTCTGCTCGTTGGCTCCGAAGAGCTTCTCCATGAGCTGCCAGCCTGGTCCTCCCTCGTGCCGAAGGGTCTGGTGGAAGATGTGGTACTGGCCATCGGACAACTCACCGCCGATCTCCATGGTCTTGCTGTCCACCGTGGCATACGTGCTGATGAATGCCGGCTTCCAGCCGATCTTGTTGGCTTCGTCTAGAAGCGCAGCGTATACCGGCGCATACGCCACGACGAAGCAATGGGTGACACCCGCGGCCTTGAGCTTCATGACCTGGGAGCTCAAGCTCTTGTCGCCCCGCTTGTACGGCGCTTCGGTGTGCTTGAGGCCGTGCTTTCTTGATCCCATTTCGATGCCCGCCAGGCCGTCCTTCCCCCACTCGTCGTCCTGGTAGACGATCCCGATCTTGGCATTCTTGACCTTCAGGTCGTTCACCACAAAGTCAACGGCCAGGATCCCCTCGTCCTGCCCGTTGATGGCAAAGGAGTACAAATAGCGATTGGGTGGATCAAAGATGGACTGGGTCCCGGCCAGTGTGGGGAAGACGGGGATCTTTTCACTGGCGATATCATCCTTGATGGCCATGCACGGCGTGGAGCCGTACACGCCGACAATTGCGAAGACCTGGTGCTGGTGGACCAGCTTCTTGAACGCCGTCTTGGTCAGGACTGGGTCGAACTTGTTGTCCTCGATGACCACGTCGATCTTGCGGCCGTGGATACCGCCTTTGATCTCATTGACCCAGTGCTTCCAGATCGCAAAGGTGGCGGTGGACATCTTACCCAGGTAAGCTGCAGGGCCCGACATGTCCTGGAACGAGCCGAAAAGAATCTGGTTGTCGGTCACGCCCACCTCGGCCCGAACCGGGACGAAACAGGCCATCATTGATGCCAATACTACCGCGAAAATCCATAATCTGTGCATTTCGCATTCCTCCTTTTGCAGGTCGTTGGTTTTGCGTTGGTTCGCCCGAGTCCCCCCGGGCGAACGGTTAATAGGTGAATGGCCAGGTGACCCAGTACCTCCTGATCCTGAACCAGATCCCGGCCAGACCCCGCGGTTCCAAGAGAAGAAAAAAAATGATGACCAGGCCGTAGACCGTAACCGAGATGGCCCCGATGCGCGGGACCATGACCGGATACGCCGTTGCGATGGGCCCGGAGATCGCGCTGATCACCTCGGGAAGAAGGGTCATGAAGACCGCGCCCAGGATGGAGCCCAGGACCGTGCCCATGCCGCCGACCAGACACATGACCGCGTACAGGATGGACTGGTGAAACGTGAAGTAGTCCGGGTTGATCAAGCCCAGGAGATAGGCGTACAGAGCGCCGGCCACCCCCGCCATGAAACTGGAGGTCATGAAGGAAATGATCTTGTACCTGGCCATCTGGATGCCGATGATTTCCGCGGCCACATCCCGGTCCCGGATCGCCACGAACGCCCTCCCCGTGCGGGTCATGACGAGGTTCTTCATGAAGAGCGCGAACAGCCCGGCCAACAGGACGATCACGTAATAGAACTGGTGCGGGGCCAGCGTGATGCCCAAGATCGCAGGCGCGACCGTCTTGATGCCCTTGTCGCCGTGCGTGAGGCTCTCCCAGTGGTAGATGACGTGGTCGGTGATGAATTGAAGGGCCAGTGTGGTCACCACCAGATAAAGCCCGCGAAGCCGCAAGGCCGGGATACCTACGATCGCTCCGCACAGGGCGGCCACCACCCCGGCCCCGGGCAGCACAGCAATCAAAGGCCAGCCTGCTTTGGAGGACAGGATGGCCGCAGTGTACGCGCCAATGCCGAGAAAGGCGGCGTGTCCCAGGGAAATCAGCCCTGTCACCCCCGTGAGCAGATTGAGGGAGAGTGCTCCTATGACCGCGACCCCGCACACCCCGGCCACAAACACCAGATAGGGCCCAAAGAGCACGGGAAAGAGGGCCACGAAGGTCAGGAAGGCGAGCAAGGCTATCTTGTGACCCAAGCTGGGGAAGACCCGCCGGTCTTCCCGGTATGTCCTTTTGCAGAACCGCATGACTGTCATGTTTCTGCCCTCAGACCCTCTCCACTCTCCGCGTTCCGAAAAGGCCATACGGCCTGATCATCATGGCGATGAGGACGATCACGTACGCCGCGATGTCCTGAATGCCACTCCCGAAATACTCTTCCAGGTAGAACTCCGCCAAGTTCTCCACCAACCCGATGATAAGGCCCCCTACAATGGCCCCCTCCACACTGTTCATTCCGCCCAGGATGATGGCCGGCAACGCCTTGAGCCCGGTGAAGCTCATGATCGGTTCCAGAAACGTGAAGCTCGCTAGGAAGATGCCGGCGACGGTGGAGACCATGGAGGCGAGAACCCATGAGCCAGTGAAGACCCTATGGACGTCGATCCCCATGAGGAATGCGGTGAGGGTGTCCTCGGCGGTGGCCCGCATGCTGATCCCCGCGGCCGAGCGCTTGAAAAACAGGAGGAACACGACGAGCAGGGCGGCTGTAGCCAGGATGGTGTAGAGTTCAGTCTGTTTGATGGCCACACCGCCGACCAGGAGGGGAGCCCGGGGGAAAGGCGTGGGCAACTGCAGTTCCTCATACCCCCAGATCAAGCCGGTCAGGCCCCTCAGGACCGAGGCCAACCCGATGGTGACCATGAGGATGGAGAAAACATGCTCCCCAATCAGTGGACGGACCACGCTCATTTCCAGGAGCGCAGCCACGATCCCCATGATGACCATGGCCGCGATGAAACCGAGAACAAAGGGGAGCTTGAGGTAGGTGATGACCGTGAAGGCCATGTACGCCCCCATCATCATGAACTCGGGCATGGCGAAGTTGAACACATCCGTGGCCTTGGCGATGAGCACGAAGCCCAGGGCCAGGCATGCGTACACGCTGCCCCAGGCCAACCCGGTGATGCTTAACTGAAGAAGGATCTGCAGCTCCATTCGTTCTACTCCGCAAGTCCACGCGATGCACTCCTTGTGGACCCTCACCCCCCTCTACCGCCCGCAGAAGAGGGGGTTTTCATTCGCACGCGACGCCGCCCTAGGAAGAGGCGTACATCTCCTCGATGATGGAGGCGAACTTCCGATTGATCTCCTTGCGCCTCAGCCTCAAGGTGGCCGTGACCTCTCCGTCGTCGTGGTCCAGCGATTTGTTCAGGAGTCGGAATTTTTTGATCGTCTCCACCTGGGAGAAGTCCTTGTTCCCCTCATCCACCTCCTTCTGGATCAACTCCCGGACCTCGGGAAGCTGACTCAGGCTCTTGAAGGTGGTGTATGCCAACCCTTGTTCCTGGGCCCATTTGGCCACGTTGTCGTAATCGATCTGGATGAGGGCCGTGAGGTACTTGCGACGGTCGCCGACGACCACGGCCTCGTTGATGTATGGACTGCACTTGAGCCGGTTCTCGATCTCGCTGGGCGAGATGTTCTTGCCCCCGGAGGTGATGATGATCTCCTTCTTGCGGTCGATGATCTTGAGCACCCCGTCCTTGTCCAGCTCGCCCACATCGCCTGTGTAAAGCCAGCCATCCTCTATGGTCCGGGCCGTGGTCTCCGGGTCCTTGTAGTACCCCTGAAAAATGTGCTCGCAGCGAACCAGGATCTCGCCGTCCTCGGCGAGCCGGATGTCGACGCCGGGCACAGCCGGCCCCACAGTGCCCAGCTTCATTCGTCCAGGCAGGGTGATCGTGGCCACACCGCTTCCCTCGGTCTGGCCCCAGGCTTCGAGCACCTGGACGCCGAGGGTATGGAAGAACCTGAGGACATCGACAGAGATAGGGGCCGCGGCGCTGAGGGCCAGATGGGAACGGAGAAGACCCAGGTCCTTGCGCAGGGGCCGGAACAAACACAAGTGGCCCACAAAGTTGAGCAGCCGAAGAGATGGGGGAAGGGTCTTTCCCGCCAACCGGGTCTCGGCTGCCTTTCGACCTACGGGAAGAAAGACGTCAAAGGCCATGCGTTTCAACCACGTGGCGTTCTTCATCTTGGCCAGAACACCGGACATCATCTTCCCCCAGATGCGCGGCACGGCGAAAAAGAAGGTGGGTTGAATCTCCTTGAGGTCCCGCGTGACCGTGTCGATGCCTTCGGCGAAGTTGACTGTGGAGCCCGACCAGAGGGGCACGAACACGGAAGCGATCCGCTCGGCCACATGGCACAAGGGAAGGTAGGAGACGATCTCGTCGTTTTCGTCCTGGGGGATGACGGCGTTGAGCGCCTGGACCATTCGGAGGACATTGTAGTGGCTGATCATGGCCCCCTTGGGCGGACCGGTAGTGCCGGGGGTGTAGACCAGGATGGCGGTGTCGTGCGGTTCGACCCGCTCCACCAAGCTGCAGAACCTCCCGGGGTCGTGCTCATCGGCTTTTTCGCCCAAAGCCTCCACCGCGGCAAAGGAGATGAGCAGGGGATCCCGGTAGTTCCGCATCCCCTTCATATCGATGGCGATGATCCTCTTGAGGAGGGGCAGCTGGTTCTTCACCTCAAGGACTTTATCCACCTGCTCCTGGTCGCCGCATACCGCGAAGACCGAGTCGGAATGGCCGATGACGTGCCTGGCTTCGGCCGGAGGGTTGGTAGAGTACACGCCCACGCCCATGCCGCCGGCGCTCTGAACGGCCAGGTCCGCGTACAGCCACTGGGGCACATTTTCCCCCAGGATGGCGATGTGCTGGCCGCGCTCAAGGCCCAGATCGATGAGACCCAGGCAGAAGTGTCGCACATGCCGACAATATTCGTGCCAGGAGATTTCCTTCCACACGCCGAGACGCTTCTCACGTAGAGCTACCCGATCGCCGAACCGGTTGACCTTGTCCAGGAAAAGGTGCGGAAGGGTGTTCGTCCTCATCACATGCCCCTCGCTCTTTCCGCTTCCTCGCCAATCTGTCCAAGGTACGCCCTCTGGACCTCGGGGTCCTTCGCGACTTCATCCGGAGAGCCCTCGGCGATGAGTCTGCCGAACTCCAGCACTGCGACCCTTTGAGACAGATTCATGACCACGTTCATGTCGTGTTCGATCATGACGATGGTCGTTCCCAGTTCCTCGTGGATGTCCATGATGAATCGGGCCATGTCCTCGGTCTCCTCGAGATTCATGCCCGCCATGGGTTCGTCCAGAAGCAACAGTTTGGGCTCCTGAGCCAAGGCCCGACCCAGTTCGACCCGCTTCTGGACGCCATACGGGAGACTGGATACGATCTGCTCCCGCCATCGCTCCATCTCAAGGAACTCGATGACCTCCTCGACCTTCTCCCTCTGCACGGACTCGTCCCGGCCCAGATAACCTAGAAGGAGATTCTTGAAGAAGCCGGCCCTGAAATGGTTGTGACGTCCCAGGAGCATGTTGTCGATGACGTTCATGTTGGAGAACAGGGCCACGTTCTGAAAGGTCCGTGCGATCCCCAGGCACGCGACCCTGTCC
>JALOPA010000746.1 GCA_025454125.1 Thermodesulfobacteriota bacterium | reverse complement strand
GAAACGATCGCCTCGCCAAGAAGGTCCAGAGAAAACGCCATGCCCCGGTCTCTGAGGCCGGTAAGCACCGGGAGCGCTTCAGCCGGCTCTGCAGCGGCAATGAAGGTCTTCATCATTCCCTGGATTTCTTCGGAAACGGATTCCGCTCTCTTGAGGCAGGAAGGGGAGATTCTTGTGAAATGGAGCTTCAGCTCCAGGGGAATCTGTTGCTCCGGTCGGCCGAAGGCGTCGATGAGATGCTCTGCCACGGAGTCCGGTTGCTTCAGGGAGGGAAGCACGTCCATGAATCGAAGAAAATCGGCTTTGAAGCTTTCGTCCTTGACGCACTGGGCGAGCACCTTTGAGGGCCACGATTCCCTGCGGAACAGCGGAGGGACCTCATCCCCCATGAGCTGAAAAAGCTTCTGCCCGGTTCTTCGGACCCGCGACTCGAAAGCTTTGTCCATGGCACCACCCCTTGAAACGTTCCAAAAAACAGCTTGTTGGGAGCCCCATAATCAAGGATAATGGCTTATAAGTCAATAATGGGGAAATTCTGGAATTGCGGATTCTGGGATTGCGAATTCCAGAATCCCAGAATTCCAGAATTCCCTAATTCCAGAATTCCCTCCAGGGGTTTAGACGATGGTTGAAAAAGTCCTCATCATGGGCGCTGCGGGACGCGACTTCCACAATTTCAACATTTACTTCAGGGACAATCCCCGCTATCACGTCGTCGCGTTCACGGCAACGCAGATCCCGGCCATAGAAGGTCGTCTCTATCCTCCGGAGCTTTCGGGCAAGCTCTATCCCGACGGCATCCCCATCTACCCTGAATCGCAGCTCAGCGATCTCATTCGGGAGCACCAAATCGACCTTGTCGCGCTCTCCTACAGTGACATTCCTCACGTGGAGGTGATGCACAAGGCTTCTCTGGTCATGGCCGGAGGAGCGGATTTCATTCTCATCGGCGCCACCTACACCATGCTCAAGTCCAGGAAACCGGTCGTCTCGGTCTGCGCTGTCAGAACCGGGTGCGGAAAATCCCAGACCACCCGGAAGGTCTGCCGGATTCTCGGAGATCTGCACAAGAAGGTCGTGGCGGTAAGACACCCCATGCCCTACGGGGACCTGAGCAAACAAATCGTTCAGCGCTTTTCCAGCTACAAGGATTTTCAGAAGCATCAGTGCACGATTGAGGAGAGGGAGGAATACGAACCCCTTGTGGATCAGGGGGTCGTGGTCTACGCGGGAGTGGATTACGCCAGGATCCTCGAAGCGGCGGAGAGCGAAGCCGATGTGATTGTCTGGGACGGAGGCAACAACGACACTCCCTTTTATTTCCCCGACGTGCACCTGGTTCTCTTTGACCCGCATCGGCCCGGCCATGAACTGCTGTACTATCCCGGGGAGACGAACATGCTCATGGCGGATATCGCCATCATCAACAAGGTGGACACCGCTTCACCCAGGAATGTGGAACTGGTTCGAAGAAACATTGAACGCTCTGCGCCCAAAGCGGAGATCCTCCTCGCCGAATCTCCTGTTCTCCTTCACACCCCCTCTCGAATTCGAGGGAAGAGCGTGCTCGTGGTTGAAGACGGCCCCACCCTGACTCACGGCGAAATGGCTTTTGGCGCAGGCCTCATCGCTGCGAGGGCTTACGGCGCGGCCAAACTCGTCGATCCGAGGCCCTATGCCGTGGGAACCCTCCAGGAGGCCTTCCGCCGCTACCCTCACATCGGGCCCGTTCTCCCTGCCATGGGCTACGGCAGCGCGCAGATCAGCGATCTCGAACGGACCATCGATCGGGTGCCGTGCGATCTCGTTCTTTTCGCGACTCCGATTCACCTCACCCGCATTATGAAGATCCACAAGCCCACGGTGCGGGTCCGCTATGAGTACAAAGACCACGGCAGCCCCTCTCTCGAAGACGTGCTGCTGAAACGCCTTCGCGCTACCGGGCGTGTTCAGCTTTGACCCGTTCCTAAGGGGTCGTCACCCCGTTGAACCCGCCAGAGGCGGAAAAGAACCGGGGTCCAGCTCTTTGTTGAGTCGCTGACTGTGCTTGTATGAAACCTGCACCCTTTCGAGAGTCAAAAGGCCCTTGTTGTGTCATTCCCGCGAAGGCGGGAATCCAGTCTTTCCTTAGTGCTCTGGACTCCCGCCTTCGCGGGAGTGACGACCTCTGGGGCTTCTTTCGTAGCCGTCAAGTTTCCTGTTCGATCAATCTTACGTGAAATTTCATTTTCGGACTTTTGATGAGTCGATCCATTTTGAGAGGGTTGAATTCGCATGACCACAAAAGACCAGAGACAAACCCTGCTGGTCGCCTTTGGCGGCAACGCCCTGCTGCGCAAGAACCAGCAAGGCACGGTGGAAGAACAGTTCGATAACCTGAGAGTTCCCATCCGCCAGATTGCGCGTCTCTCCAGGCAGTACCGAACCATCATCACCCACGGCAATGCGCCCCAGGTGGGAAACCTCCTTCTCCAGCAGGAATGCTGCAGAGAGGTGCCGCCACTGCCTCTCGAGATTCTCGTGGCCCAGACGCAGGGACAGCTCGGGTACATGATCGAGTCCACTCTGGACAGCGAACTCATGAAGATGGGAATTATCGCGGAGCAGCCTCTGGTCAGCCTCATCAGCTACGTGGTCGTGGACGAGAAGGACCCTGCTTTTTTCAGGCCCTCAAAACCCATAGGCCCCTTCTTTACCGCTGAAAAGGCCAAGACCCTGCCCTACCCGACGATCCAGACCCCCGGGGGCTATCGCCGCGTCGTGGCCTCCCCCAGGCCCGTGACCATCGTTGAAAAGCGGGAGATCAAAAAGCTCATCGACATGGGGTTCATCGTAATCTGCTGCGGGGGAGGGGGCATTCCGGTGGCCAGAGAAGGAAGGGCATTTGCCGGCGTGGATGCGGTCATCGACAAGGA
>JALOPA010000061.1 GCA_025454125.1 Thermodesulfobacteriota bacterium | reverse complement strand
CGGATTCAGGGCCAGCCCTACGCTGTTGTCATGCGTACCCCGGGGGACGAACCGGCCCATGTGGCCGGGTTTTGTCTGGCCGAGGGCATCGTGGACAGCCCGGACGACGTTGGAACCATCGCCTCCTGCGACGGGGAAGCGACCAATGTGGTCACCCTGACGGTCAACCCGATCCGCCTGAGCTCCATCAAGGGAGTGCTGGAGCGCCGGGGCTTTGTGAGTCAGACAAGCTGCGGCATCTGCGGAAAGGAACTCGTCGAGGACCTTTCTCAGATCGTCAAGCCCCTGGCCGACGGTCCGGCCATTGAATTGGAAAGGGCCTATCAGTGCCTTGAGAACTTGAAGGAGCACCAGGCCCTGTACCGGAAGACCCGCGCCTCTCATGCTGCGGCCATCTACAGCTCCAACTTCGAACTCCTGTCTCTCGCTGAAGACGTTGGCCGCCACAACGCACTGGACAAGGCCATTGGCAAGCTTTTCCTCAAAAGGACTTTGCACCAGGCGGCGATCCTGATCCTCTCTTCCCGCATCAGCTACGAGCTTGTACAAAAGGCTGCGCGAGCCAAAATTCCCTTTATCCTGGCAGCCTCCCGTCCTACGGCCCTGGCCGTGGAGCTCGCCGACTCCCTGAATATGACCCTGGCCTCGCCGTTCAAGGGGTCAGGGATTAATGTCTACTGCGGTTCCCGCCGCCTGGCAGGCTGCTGAAAAACGCCCATCTGCTGCGTTGTCCTCGTCCCTCGTCATTGCGACGTACTGGACTGTACGTCTCATTCCTCGGGACTTCGGCCGCCTTGCATCTGGCCGTTTTTGAGCAGCCTGCAAGACAGGTGTTTTTCAGAAACCTGCGAGGCATTGCCGCTTGAGAGCAATAGGTTGGATTCCGGTTCTTTTGGAAAGAAGGAGTGAGCAACGGGAGTGAGGAGAAGTCCCTTTCGGGACTTCTCCTATTTTTCTTTGGCCTTTCTGACCAGAGTCCTTTTCTCTTCAGGAAGGGGAGGCGGCACAGGTTCGCCGGAAAGCTTCTTGATCGATGCAAAGCGCGGGGGGCACACTTCAAAGCACGTTCCACACTTGATGCACTTGTCCTGGTCGATCACGTGGATCTTGTTTTTGCCGCCTATGATTGCTTCTGCAGGGCATCTCCTGAGGCAGGTCATGCAGGCCTGGCACTTTTCCGGATCGATGTAGTAGGAGACCATCTCACTGAACAGCTTGTCGATCTCCTCTTTGGTGAACAGTCCTTCATGTTCTTCCCGAGTCTTGAAACGGGAGGCCAGCTTCTCCTGGTTCATCAGCTTGAAGTAAGGAACCAGCTTCGACATCTCAGCGAGACGTGCTTTCAGCTCCTGCCGGTCGATTCCTTCAGCTTCCCCAAGAGGACCCAGAGCCTTCACCTTCTTGACAAACCCATTGACGTCCTCCACGAACAGGTTGGCTTCGGCGCCGGACATGAACTCGATCCTCAACCGTTCCGGGTTGAGCCCGACATGCTCCAGGATTCTTCTCAGGAGAAGCACCATGTTGAGGGAGTGGTAATTTCCGTGGGTGACGTAATTGCACTCGTTCAAGCGGCAGCCGCCGATAAACACCCCGTCCATGCCGTTGGAAAAGGCCCGCAGGACAAAGCCCATGTCCACCCGGCCCGAACACATGACGCGGATCAGCCTCATCTCTGTGGTATATTGTAGTCTGGAAACTCCAGCTAGGTCAGCAGCCCCGTACGCTCACCAGTGGCAGACGAAACCCAATACCTTCGGCTTGAATTTTGCTACTGCACTCATTGGTTCTCACCTCTTTGCCGGAGATCCCGGCTTAATCAACTTATTAGAAGTCCGGAAGCAGCCTTTTCCGTCATTCCGGCGGAAGCCGGAATCCAGCAATTCCAATGCGTTCTGGACCCCGGCTCTTGTCCGCCTCAGGCGGGTTCGCCGGGGTGACGACCTGGAAGGCTTCTTGCGAAGTCGTCCCGGCGGTCAGCGGCTCTTACTGATTGCAGCTGAACTCCTTCTTGCCCTTCTACACATCCCCCACCGCTTTACCCATTTGCGGCAAAATCTCTTCCTTGGGAGCGATCGCGTCGATTTCGCTGATAAGCTCCTCATCCGTGTAGTGCTTGAGCTGTATAGCGCCTGTAGGGCACTTGGTGTTGCACAACCCGTCCCCTTTGCAGAGAACAGGATTGACCGTGGCCTTCTTTCCCTGCTTGGTCTCACGCAGGTCCAGGGCCCCGTAAGTGCAGGCGGCCACACAGGCCCCGCACCCCATGCACCGGGCCTCATTCACCTGGCACACAGACCCGGAGGCCACCCCCGTGTCGTGGGAGAGAAGGGTCAACACCCGGCCCGCAGCCCCGTAGGCCTGGTTGATCGTTTCCTGCATGAACTTGGGGTAGTGGGCCAGGCCGCACAGATAAACGCCATCCGTCCCGAACTCCACCGGTCTCAATTTGACGTGGGCCTCTTTGAAGAAGCCGTCCGGGCTCAGTGTGACCTTGAAGAGGTTGGCGATTTCCTGAGTCGCTGCGGAAGGAATGACGGCGGCCGCCAAGGCAAGCACATCGGCGTCGAGAACGATCTTCTTGCCCAAAATGTAGTCCGTTGCCGTGACCTTGAGCACAGGCCGGCCCTCGTCCGACTCTCCCGCTTCCACCTGAGGCGGATCCTGCGGCTCGTAGCGGATGAACTTCACGTCCTTCTCCGAGGCTTCCCGGTAGGAATTCTCTTTGAAGCCATAGGTTCTCATGTCCCTGAAGAGGATGGTGACGTCCACCTGCGGGTTCTTCTCTTTGAGCTTGAGGGCGTTCTTCACGGACTGGCTGCAGCAGATGCGGCTGCAGTAGTTTCTATCCTCGTTTCTGCAGCCCACGCACTGGATCATGACCACGCTCTTGGCATTCATGATCTTCTCGTCGCCCTTGACGATCTTCTCCTCCAGATCCAGATGGGTCACGACCCTGTCGTCCTGTCCGTAGAGGTACTCGGTGGGCGTGTAGAGATCGGCCCCAATGGCCAGGACAGCGGCCCCATGTTTGATCTCCGCAACCCCGGTTTCGGACTTCACCGTGGTCACGAAGTTGCCCACGTAGCCGGTGGCCTGGGGGATGGTCGCGTTGTGATAGACGTGGATCAGCGGGTGCTTGTAGACCTTGGCGATCAGGTCGCGCAAGTAGGCCTGCACGTCCAATCCGTCCAGGGTGGAATGGATCTTCCGTACAACCCCGCCCAACTCGTTGGCTTTTTCCACCAGGTGGACTTCGTGTCCCTGGCTGGCGATGGAGAGGGCGCAGTTCATGCCGGCAACGCCGCCGCCCACCACGAGCGCGGCCTTGTCAACAGGCAGGTCGAATTCCTGCAACGGTTCCAGGTGGCAGGCCCGGGCTACCGACATGCGGATGATGTCCTTGGCTTTCTCGGTGGCCTCTTCCTTTTCCTTGGAGTGAACCCAGGAGTTGTGCTCCCGGATATTCGCCATTTCACAGAAGTACTGGTTGATCCCCGCCTCCCGAACCGTGTCCCGGAAAAGAGGTTCCAGGGTCCTGGGCGAGCAGGCGGCGATCACCACCCGGTTGAGGCCCTTTTCCTTGGTCACGTCCGTGATCTCTTTGGCCGAGTTGGTGGCGCAGGAGAAGAGCTGTTCCTGGGCGTAGACCACATTGGGCAGGGTCTTGCAGTACTCCACGGTGTCAGGGACATTGACGATCCTTCCGATGTTGGCCCCGCAGTGGCAAACGAAAACCCCGATCCTCGGCTCCTCTTTGGACACGTCCCGCTCCGTGGCGTAGACCCTTTCCTTGGCAAGGTTGCCTCGCCGGTAATCCAGAAGCTGGCCGATCTGGGAGCCGGCGCCGCTGGCGCTGAACACAGACTCCGGGATGTCGATGGGCCCCTGGAAGCCTCCGCTCACGAAGATGCCGGGCTTGTTGGTCACCATGGGGTTGACCGGATCGAGCTTGCAGAAATCGTTGGTGTCGAGCTGAATGCCGAACTTCTGCGCGATCTCCTTGGCATCGGTCGGAGGGTTCAACCCGATGGACAGGACCACCATGTCGAACTCCTCTTCTTTGACGCCCTCCTCGGGGTTGGAGTATCGCACCGTGACGTTCTTGGTGACGGGGTCCTCCCTCACGATGGAGGTGTAGCTCCGGATGAAGCGAACCTCAGGGAGCTTCTCCGTCCTCTCGTAGTAGCGCTCAAAATCCTTTCCGTAGGAGCGGATGTCATTGTGGAAGATGGTGCACTTCGCTCCGGCGTCATGGTCTTTGGTCAGAATCACCTGTTTCTGCGTGTAGGTGCAGCACACCGCGGAGCAGTAGCTGTTCTCTCCCGGCGTGACCCGCCGGGACCCGACGCACTGAATCCAGGCGACATTGTGGGGGTGTTTCATGTCGGAGGCGCGCAGGATCTCACCGGCGTAGGGACCCGTGGAGCAGAGCAGCCGCTCATAGTCCATGCTGGTGACCACGTTGGCGAACTCTCCGTAGTGGTATTCCTTCTTGGTCTTGGGATCAAAGGGTTCAAAGCCCGGAGCCAGGACGATCGCCCCCACGCTGATTTCTTTCCTCTGGGCGGTCTGCTTCAGATCGATGGCGTTGTTCTTGCACACTCCTTCGCAGATGCGGCACTTCCCTTCCTTGAGATAAAGACAGCTTTCGTCGATGTAGGTGATCAGCGGTATGGCCTGTGCAAAATACACATGGACCGCTTTGTTCTTGGAGATCTCCTGGTTGTACTGATCCGGGTACTTGACAGGGCAGTACTCCACGCACGTGGTACACCCCGTGCATTTGTCCTCCAGAATGTACCTGGGCTTCTTGACCAGGGTGACCCTGAAGTCTCCCACCTCTCCTTCAACCCGATCCACTTCCGTGTACGTCAGGACTTCGATGTTCGGATGCCGGCCGACCTCGACCAGTTTCGGTGCGAGAATTCACATGGAGCAGTCGTTGGTGGGAAAGGTCTTGTCCAGCTGCGCCATGTGGCCGCCGATGCTGGGGGCCTTTTCAACCAGGTAAACCTTGAACCCGGCCGTGGCAAGGTCCAGAGAGGCTTGGATGCCGCTGATCCCCCCGCCCACAACCATGACGTCCCCATAGGGACTGTCCTCTACACTCTTGGCAACCTGTTCCACTTGTTCTTTTTCCACTTTTATTTCTCCAGTCGAAAAAATGGAATACGGGAATACTGGAATACTGGAATATTGCAGAAACTCCCTGACAGGTGCCTTCCTTGTCTATTCCATTCTTCCATCATTCCATCATTCCTCTCTTATTCGATCACTTCCTGGACGATCTCCGTGATGTCCTTGACCTCGATCTTTTCAGTCACGTTCAGGGTCAGCCTGCTGTCCTCGAACATGGTGATGCAGTAGGGGCAGGCCGTGACCAGCACCTCGGCCCCGACCCCGATCGCTTGCTCCATTCGGAGGTCGGAGAACCGTTCGCCTTTTTGCGTTTCCATCCACACCCTGCCGCCTCCGCCTCCGCAGCAGAGGCTGTCGATCCTCGCCTCCGGCAACTCTTTCAGCTCCAGACCGGGCACCTTGTTCAGAATACCCCGGGGCTCATCGAAGATGCCGTTGTGCCGGCCCAGATAACAGGGGTCGTGATAAGCCACTTTTTTCCCGTACTCCTTGGTGAGCTTGATCTTCCCCTCCTGGATCAGCTGGAACAACAATTGGGTTATGTGAAGCACTTCGAAGTTCACCCTGAAGTCGGGATACTCGTTTTTGAAGGTGTGGAGGCAGTGGGGCGAAGAGACCACGATTTTTTTCACCCCGTTGTCGACGAAGGTCTTGATGTTTTCTCTGGCCAGGCGTTTGAACAGCGCTTCATCGCCTGTCTTGCGGATGCTTTCCCCACAGCAGTTCTCCGCAGACCCCAGGATCCCGTAATCCGCGCCTGCCATGTTGAGAATCGCTGCTGTGGCTTTTGCCACTTTCTTGGATCGCGGATCATAGCAGAGGTAGCAGCCGGGGAAGTACAAGTACTCCATGCCCTCGGTGAAGGGGTTGACCGAGAGCCCTTCGGCCCAGGCCGCCCTCTTTTCCCGGTCTTCCCCAAAGGGGTTCCCCTGAGCGACCAGGCCTGCGTTGACGGTCCGCACCGGTTTGACCGGCTTGGGGAAAACGCCGTACTCCGTGGCCACCCTGCGCAGGGCCACCCCGGAGTCGATCTGCTTCACGTCCCTGGGGCACTGCTGAGGGCACCTGCCGCAGGTCGTGCAGCGCCAGATGTCTTCCGTTTCTATGTCCGTCAAACCGAAGGTGGCTTCCCGGACGATCTTGCGCATGCTGAATTTCGTGACCTTGTTCCAGGGGCAGACCACATCGCACAGTCCGCACTGGAAGCACCGCTTGAAGGCGTCTCCGCCGCTCGCCTTGATGACATCAATGATCTCTTTGTATGGGGCTACGGTTTCCACTGTTCTTTCCTCTTTTTTTGGCGAACTCATTTACTTATGAGTGACAATGAACAAGGAGCGAGATTAAAATCTTAACTTTTCACTCGTGACTTGTCACTTGTCACTGCTTTATTCCTATTCCTTCTTGGAGAGAGCCATTCGATTGACGGTGTCCATGACCTTTTCCAGCCCGTACTTGTCGATCATGGAATCCAGTCCGATCTCCACGTCCTCCTGCTTCACTTCCTCTTCGACTTCCTCTTCCCTTTCCTCGTAAACCAAAGCGTCGTTCAGGCACCACTGGACGCACAGGGGTTTCTCCTGCTTCGGGTCGTCTTCGCACATGTCGCACTTGAGAGGAAGACCGGAGTCGGGTTCTTTGAAGATGTCCCTGGACGGGCAGGAGGCCCTGCAAAAGCTGCATTCGTCGTATTCCTTTCCGTCAATTACGTACTTGTCGCGGCCCATGCACTCGGCCTTGGCATACTCGCCCGCATACACAGGGACATAGACGTCCCGGAGCGGTTCATGAATCACACGGATTCTGGACCTTGCCGGATTGTTGCTGCTGTATTTCGGCGCCGCGTGAAAGGCGGAGCAGACGACCTCACATGCCCGGCAACCGTTGCACTTGTCCAGATCCACTTTGATCGTCTTGACGATTTTCTTTTTTTTCTCACCCATGACGGTCACCACCTCTTCAGCTTATTTCTTTTTTGTTTCAGCCGGGCTTTCCTTGGAGGGGGCGCCTCCATTGTCCTTCAGGATGCCCCTCTTGAGAAAGTCCTCTGCGACATAATCCAAACCCAGGGCCTGCAGAGACTCTTTGGTAGGAATGCCATCGTCGTTCCACCCCTTGAACTTGTAGTAGCCGTCCAGGAGCTGCTTCTCGAGCTCCGGGAACCGCTTCTTCCAATGGTCTTCCGGAGGCGTCTCGTCAACCCTTCTCAATCCTCTTCTCACATTGATGGCCCGCACCAGGTTCCGGTTCCGGTTGAAGATTTTCGTCAGCCCCTCTTCATCCATGTCCATCCCGGTCGCCGCTGAAATGAAGAGCGGCAGGTTGTGGATGTGGTAGGGCGGCTTGAGGGGGAAGGACGACAAGCCGGCGCACAACCCAAGAGCGTCGTCAATGTGGTGCATCTTCTCCTGCCAGTCCACGATTTCACAGCAGGCTTCGACCGGCGGCCAGAAGGGCATGGAGCGCTCCCCTCGCATCTCCCAATCCAGAACGTATTGCTTGAATTTGTCGTTGGGGGCCTGGACCCAGTCCTTCACGAAGGCCTCTTTCAGCTCTTTTGTTGAGAAGGGCGCCTGGGGGAAGTTCCCCTCGATCTGGGTGATGTTCGACTTCTCCCCGGTGCAGTACATCAGGTAATAAATGGGATTGAGCATTCCCAGCTTGAGAGGGAGCTGCTCATGCTTCTTGATGTTGTTGTGCGCATAGGCCTCTGCGCCCTTTCCGATCTGCTTGGCCGCCCAGTAGCTGCCGTTGGCCAGAACATCTCCAATGCCTTCCCGCCGGACAATCCGGTCCAGCAGCCAGTAGAACTTGCCTGCGTTGTCGGAGGGACACCCTGCAAAGTCTGAATCCGTGAGAATTCCTGCTTCTTTGAGTTCAAAG
>JALOPA010000060.1 GCA_025454125.1 Thermodesulfobacteriota bacterium | reverse complement strand
TCCGAACAAGACCGACGAAGGAAAAGATTTTAAATCAAATTTGAATCCTGACTCTGTTGAAGCGTCAAAAGAATGTTATGTTGAACCTTCCTTGAAAGACGCCAAGCCCGGCCTCGCGTATCAGTTTGAGCGCAAAGGATATTTTTGCTTAGATCCCAAAGATTCTTCCGCTATTCAAATACTTTTTGACTGAAAGCAGAAATACCCTTCAGGGCTTTGCGGCCACCTTCAGGAATCCCTTTTTGAAAGAGGCAGTGAAATTTATTGCTGACGGACCTGGCTGGCCAATGCCTGAATACCCTATGATTGCCCTTGCAGGATTCATTAACAGTACGGTCACAAAATCGGGTGTACCCCTGGGAGGATCGCAGAAAGTTGCATTTGAAGTTGCTAGGTTGTATGAAAGTCTGGGAGGAGTATTCAAATACAAATCTTATGCAAAAGATCTTGTAATTGAAAATGACAAGGTTAAAGGTATAAGGTGTAAGGGAAAAATCGGGATAAGGAATAACCCTTGAACCTTGCACCTTGTACCTTGCACCGTCCTCTATATCCTTATCTTCAAATTATCGATCGGGTAGCTCACACAGCTGTGGATGTACCCTGCCTGGCGGTCCGACTCTCGAACCGCGGCCTGGCTCGGCACAAAAACATTCCCCGAGAGAAGACGAACACGGCACGCGCTGCACTCCCCTGACCGGCAAAGAGCCGGCCCAGCCAAGCCGCTTCGTTCGAAAGCACTCAGCAAAGGCTCCCCGGCTTTTGCAAGGATCATCTTTTTCCCAGCCACATCCACTTCGAAAACCACGTCTTTGGACAATCCTTCGGGCCACCCGGGCTCCCTGCTCACATCCTCCGGAGCCCCGTAGAGTTCATACCGGATTTTTCTCTGAGGCACCCCCATCTCTTTCAGGGCGGCCCTGCACAAATCCTGCATGGCCCTTGGCCCGCACACATAGAAGGTTTTTCCTTTGATGTCACCCACAAGCTGATGAATCTGTTGTGAATCCAGAAAACCCTTCAATCCTGCATAGCCTTGAGGCGCCTCCGAGATGACCAGGAAAAAAGCGAAGTTGGAATTTGCTGCAGCGAGGGATTCGATCTCAGACCTGAAGATCACATCTTCAGGTGTGCGGCTGCCGTAGAGGAGTTTGATTCTGAGCGGCCGCTGCCTTTGCACGGTGTCTCTGATCATGCTCATGAAAGGAGTGATGCCGCTTCCTCCAGCAAGGAAAACCAGATCCTTTCCGTCGATGAGGGGCTCATAGTAGAAGTGTCCGGCAGGCCCTGTCGTTTCCACGGCATCTCCGACCTTGAGTTCCTTGAAAAGATAGGGGGCCACGAACCCGCCCGGCTTGTCTCGCACCGTGAGGTCCAAACGCTCTGCCCCGGGGGCCGATGAGATGCTGTAGGGACGGCTCGTCCGAACTCCGTCGACGTTCACCGTCACGTTCACGTATTGCCCGGCTCGAAACGCCGGCAACGGACCGTCCACCCGTTCGAAACGAAAGGTCTTGGCTGTGGGTGTCTGGGGCAGAATCTCCGCCACGCGCAGAGCCATTCGCTTGGGATGAATACGAGACACAACACGGTTCACCACATCCTTGAATCTCTCTTGGGTGTAGTCCGTCCCCTGCCCGGGTTCACGAAGAGCCTTGCGGTTCTTTGCCACCCGCCGATATTCGGCTACATCCATCAACCAGTTGATCTTTTCCAGAGGCATTTGGCTTGCCCTCCCGATGTTTCTGAACTTTGGTGCGCTCCCAAGAAATCAAAAAGCGCATCGAGATGTCATTCCGGCAGGCGCCGGAATGACGGCTTTGATCGCTTCCTATAAGACATCGTCTTCAGACCTTCATCATCAAATCCTAAGGCGAAGGTCACCGGTTCTTAATCTTTTTCAGAATAGCCCCGCCTGCCATTTGGCCGGACATCATGCAGGGCTCGAACCCTCCCCCGGGCTGCGTCCATGCGCCGACAAAGTAAAGTCCTTCCAAGGGGCCCCGATGACCCATCCTCCAAACCATGTTGTCCCTTGGGGGCTGGTTGAAACCATAGATGCTGCCGCCCATGGCGCCTGCAAAGCGCATGTTGGTCAGCGGCGTGGAGACCTCCACCACCTCGGCAAATTCCCGAAGGCCGGGAAAAACTCTTTCGGCCATGGTGATCATGGCATCAGCGATCCGGTTCTTTGTGTCCACATATTGCTCCGGCGGAACCGCATACCACGGCTCTCCCCTCTTGAGCGCCGTGAGTACGACGATGCACGTTCCTTTCGGGGAGACGTCCGGGTACACGGCATTGTAACAGGCCACCACGAGCGCCTCCGGCGCTTCGAAATTGCTGAATCCCTTGTAGTGCCTGTCGAAATCGTGATCCGTGTTGATGAACACTTCGTGTTCCGTGAGCCCGAGTTCTTCGGCCGATCGGTCCACCCCCATGTAAACGTTAAAGGAAGAGGCAGCCACTTCGCTCGATTGGAGTTTTGTGAAGAACCGCGGCGGAACTTTTTCAAAACCGATCAGGTCCCGGCAAGTGGTGACAGGGTCTGCATTGGAAACGATCCAGTCGGCCCGGATCTCCTCCTCTTCATCGGTGATCACCCCGCAAACCCGGCCGTTTTCCGTGAGGATCTTGTGGGCGCCGCAATTCATGGCGACCTCTCCCCCCAGTTCCTCAAAGGTGCTGATGAAGGCGTTGGAGAGTGCCTGGGATCTTCCGACGGGAAACGCTGGTCCTCTTCTGATGTACCCGGCAAGGGTCATTGCAAAGTAAAGAAAGGACACCTGGGACGGAGGCAAGCCGACATAGCCCCAGTACTGGGAGAGCACGGCACGGGCCAGAGAGTCCTTCACGTCCCTGTTGAGCACCTGGCCCCAAGTCGTCGGCAGATAGCGGAAGAAGTCAGGGAAGCGGAAAGGCACGGACATGCGGTTTCCCACGCCTCTTTCCTTGACGATTCTCGCAAAATCACGTCCCATGCCGAAAACGCGATCCAGGAACCGGTGGATGCCCGCGCTCTCGTGCGGAAAAACCTCTACCAGCTTCGCTTCGAACGCTTCACGGCCGACGGGCAGGGTGACATCCAAACCAGGGAAAATCGAGCGATAGAGATGGGGGAGAAGAATGAATTCCACCTTGGCCGCGACCCCGAGGTACTCCAGGTAGCGGTACAGCCCTCCCCGGAGGTCCTTGGGCCCGATGTTCGACAGCTCGTGGAGCGCCACCTCGAACTCGTAGCGTCCCCTCACAAAACTCGTGGCATAGCCGCCGGGCACATTGTGCCGCTCCAGCAGGAGAACCTTCAGGCCGTTCTTGGCCAGCATGGTGGCTCCGGAGAGCCCACCCAGCCCTGCGCCGATGACAATCGCATCGTATTTCTGTGTCATAGATGGATTCCCACTCTAAATGGAACAGAACCTTTATGGTGAAGACTTACCGCAGAGATCGCAAAGCACGCAGAGTTGCCTTTTGATGAAAACACCAAGAACCATCGCTTCCACACTGTCCCTCCATTTCAATCCTCTCCGCGTTCTCAGCGTTCTCTGCGGTAAGAATTCGCCGCTCTACCCTATCCTCCGGAGCTCTTCTTCTCTCAGCACCCTTCGCAGCACTTTCCCAATAAGGGATTTGGGCAGATCGGTCCTGAACTCAACCGTACGCGGAGCCTTGTAGGCCGCCATCCGCTCCCGGCAGAAGGTGATGATTTCATCAGAAGTCGCGGCCTGCCCATCCTTCAGCACGATGAAGGCCTTGACGGTCTCTCCTCTCTTCTCGTCGGGCAGCCCGATCACCGCCGCCTCTTTCACTTTCGGATGCTCGAAGAGAACCGCCTCCACCTCCGTGGGATAGATGTTGTAGGCGCCGGCAATGATCATGTCCTTCTTCCGGTCCACGATGTGCACATATCCTTCCTCGTCCATGAAGCCGATGTCGGCCGAGTAGAACCAGCCCGGCCGGCCGTCAGGGCCTACCCTCAGGGCCCTGGCCGTCTCTTCGGGAAGGTTCCAGTACCCCTTCATGATCTGAGGCCCCTTGATGATGATTTCCCCCGTTTGTCCAGTGGGCATCTCTTGGGTGCCTGTCTCCACGTCCACGATCGTGACGTCCGTGTCCGGCATGGGGACCCCCACGGAGTTGTCCTTGATTCTCCCCACAGGAGCCATGGTGGCCACCGGGCTGGTCTCTGTCAGGCCATAGGCTTCGAGGATTTTGCAGCCCGTGACCTGTTCAAAGCGAACCTGCGTCTCGGGCGCCAGCGGCGCTGCGGCGCTGACGGCAAAGCGCAGGGACGAGAGATCGTATTTCCTGATTTCGGGGAAGTTGTTCATTCCCACCACCATGGTCGGCACACCGGGGTAGAACGTGGCGCGGTGCTTGGCGATGGCCATGAGAACGTGCCGGAGATCCCTTGGGTTGGGGATGACGATGGCCGTCAGACTGTTGGCGATGGGCGTGTTCATGCCCACCGTGAGGCCGTAGCTGTGGAAGAAAGGCATGACTGAAACCAGGATATCCTTCGCCTCCAGGCTCTTGGTCCACAGGTTGTTGGCGGTTGCGTTGGAAACCAGGTTGAAGTGGGTGAGCTGCGCCCCTTTGGGTCCGCCCGTGGTGCCGCCTGTGTAGATGAGGACCGCCACTTCGTGAGGGCTCATTTCTACGGGCTTTGGCTGAGCCGTTCCTTTGCTGAGGATCTCCTGAAACCAGAACGTATTCCTGTCGCCGGAGAGGTTGACCCTGTGCCCTTCCTTTTTCTCCTTGGACAAGCCGAAGAGGAACTTGAGCAGCCCCGGAAAGTACTCCTTGATGTTGGTGACGATCACCTGTTTGAGGCCCGTCTTCGGCCGGATGTTCCTGACCCGGCCGTAAAGGCTGCTCAGCACGACCATGGTCTCTGCGCCCGAGTCGTGCACGAGGTGCTCCACCTCGCGCTCCACATAGAGAGGATTACAGCAGACCACTATGGCGCCGATGCGCCAGGCTCCGTACGCGGCGATGATGAATTGGGGGCAGCTCGGCGCCATAATCGCCACACGGTCCCCCTTGTTCACTCCCATGCCTTGAAGGGAAGAGGCAAAACGGTTCGCCGCATCATTGAGTTGGCTGTAGGTGAGTTTTGCGTCCATCAGGCGCGAACCCACGCGGGCCCCGAAGATGACCGCGGTGTGATCCGGATGTTTGCCTGCTGCTTTGCTCAGGAGTTGGTCGACAGGGATGGCAGGGTAGTCGATGGTTGCCGGCACGCCTTTGTCGTAGTACTTCAGCCAAGGCTTTGCCATGGGGATCCTCCTTTCCCAGCAAATCCATGCGTTGTCACAGGACCGTTCTGTATGTTCCACGCGTCTGAGCGCGGGATGACCGGAGGATTAAAGCACGACCCTAAGCCAGCAACCCCAATTTAGCAGGTGTTCTTCAGCACCCTGTGAGGCAAGAGAGGTCGGAGGTTGGTCCGACCGCACGGTAATTTAGGGGAAAAACGCTTTGATGTCAAAAGAAAAGGGACAGAGAGCTCCAGTTGACATTGGGTCAAAAAAAACCTAAGTTGCTTGGCATCAAAGGGCATTCCGTGAGGTCCAGGTGGATAAGATTATCGAAAAAGCTCTTCGCGACAGCGTCAAGGTCAAAGAGGAATTCATCAAGGAGAACGGCCGCAACCTGATCCTCTTCGCGGAAAAGATCTCTCAGGCCTTCACGGCCGACCGGAAGCTCATGATCTGTGGAAATGGAGGAAGCGCCGCAGACGCTCAGCACATCGCCGCGGAATTCGTGAACCGGTTTGTGCTCGAACGCCCTCCCCTTCCGGCGATCGCCCTGACCACCGATTCTTCGGTGATCACGAGCATCGGGAACGACTACTCCTTTGAGGACATCTTCTCCAAGCAGATCAAGGCCATTGGTTTGGAAGGGGACGTGCTGCTCGCCATCACGACCAGCGGAAACTCGGGGAACGTGATCTCCGCAGTGAAGGCGGCCCGGGCTCTGGGCATCTACACGGTGGCGTTCACCGGCGGAGACGGCGGCCGCGTCAGGAGCCTCGCGGACATGGCCCTGGTGGTGAAAAGCAACACCACCGCGAGAATCCAGGAAGCTCACAGCCTGGCCGGACACATCATCTGCCAGCTCGTGGACTACCTGCTGTTCCAGGACGGAGTCAAAGAGGAATAGGCAAGGGATTGATCATCCTACATTGATGACCTCGTAAGAAGTCGCAAAACCGTCTTTTTGGTCATTCCGGCGAAAGCCGGAACCCAGGCTCTTTGAGCACTTACAAAATATCTGAACCCCGGTTCTGGTCCGCCTCTGGCGGGTTCATCGGGGTGACGACTTCTTACGAAGCCGTCAACATTGATGCGTTCGTAAAAAGTCTCCCGGGTCGTCACTCCCGCGGAGGCGGGAGTCCAGAAGCCCTTTTAAAGACTGGATTCCCGCCTCCGCGGGAATGACAGAAAACAACGTTTTTGCACTTCTTACGCAGCCATCAGTGTTCAGTGTCCAGGGTTCAACGTTCAATGATCAATGAGATAGGCGGGGTTAAACGTGTCTGACTGGAAACCCATATCCATCGAAGGAATCCGATCCTACTCGGTCAAGGACAGGCCGAGCAAGGTCAGGAAGGACGACTTCGGCGCTCCCTGGAGGCCCGGAGGAAGCTTGAGCTCCTGGGTCGCCTCTCTGCCGAAGATCCTCGCAGGCAACGACTTCAGGGCTGTGGCAGAGCGCGTGGCCCGCGCCGCTCAGAGCGACAAGATGATCCTTCTGGCCATGGGCGCCCATCCCATCAAAGTGGGGTTAAGCCCCCACATCATCGACTTGATGGAAAGGGGGATTGTCCGCGGACTGGCCGTGAACGGCGCCTGCGTGATCCACGACACGGAAGTGGCCATGGTCGGCCACACGTCCGAGGACGTGGCTGCCCGGCTTGGCGAAGGGCAGTTCGGCATGGCGGATGAGCCGGCGCGCCTGATCAATGACGCGATCCAGGAGGGCGCCCGCTCGGACTCGGGGCTGGGCGCCGCCGTTGGAGCCAGGCTGGCCAAAGGGAAATGGCCTTATCATGGGATGAGCATCCTTGCGAGAGCACACGACCTCGGTGTGCCGGTGACCGTTCACGTGGCCATTGGCACGGACACGATTCACTTTCATCCGAGCGCGGACGGAGCGTCCCTTGGGAAGACGTCTCATCATGACTTCCGCCTCTTTTCGACTCTGGTCTCGAAGCTTGAAGGGGGCGTGTTCATCAACCTGGGTTCTGCGGTGATCCTGCCCGAGGTGTTCCTGAAGGCCCTGTCCCTCGTCAGGAACCTGGGGCACGACGTGAAGCGGTTCACGACCTTGAACATGGATTTCATCCGGCACTACCGCCCCATGACCAACGTGGTCTCCAGGCCCACTCTCGAGGGGGGCGAAGGGTTCTCTCTGGTCGGGCATCACGAGATCATGTTCCCGCTTCTAGCGGCAGCGGTGATTGAACGTATGCAGGGGAGTTGGTAAGTACAGTCAAGACCTAAAGCTTGGCTTCAGTTTATGAACAGGTTGAAAATCCGAAATCCGAAGCACGAAATTCGAAACAATGTGAAATTCTCAAAATTCAAATGACGAAAACAGCAAACTGCACTAATTCCTTTTTGAACCTTGGAGTTTTGGAATTTTGAATTTGTTTCGAGTTTCGGATTTCGAGCTTCGAATTTGTTTGTATTGTGGTCTTCGTTAGGAGGTTTTGTTTCATGCCGATTTATGAGTTCCGATGCAAGAAATGCAAGAAAGATTTTGAATGCCTTGTTTTTGGAAAAGGCGATGACGTGTGCTGCCCGACGTGTAAGGGAAAAAGGGTTGAGCGTCTCATGTCTGCGGCGAGCTTCAAGAGCGGCGGCAAGATGGTCTCGTCCTCCTCGTCAGGTTGTGCGACCTGCGGGGGCGGCTCCTGCAGCACCTGTCACTGATCAGACCGGTTTCCACGGAAAATCCCATTATTCTGCCTGTGTTAAAGGCCCGGGTCACATGGGAACCTGATGAGCTCATGACCAGCCGTCACCCC
>JALOPA010000745.1 GCA_025454125.1 Thermodesulfobacteriota bacterium | reverse complement strand
GGAAACCCGTTCTGGAGATGGTGGAACAGATTGAGTTTTGTGCAGAAACGACTGTTCCGCATGTTCGCGTCCATGCTGGTCATGATCCTTTGCTTCCCGCTGTATTATCTCGGGCTTTTCGGGTCTGTGGAAGGACCTCTCAACCCGGAGCGGATCGGCGATGCTCTGGGCGGCATGGGGGTGACAAAAACTCATTCCCTGGTTTTCTTCCTTTCCTTTCTCATCATTTCGGTGAGCTGGAACTGGATTTACAACATCGTGAGTCTTCTCATGGGCCACCGCCTGACGTGCAACAAGAAAGATGAGGAGGGAAAGGCCTGCGGCGCGCGGGTGGAGCGGAGAAAGGCGGTGCAGAAGAAAACCGGGCAAAAGGTGACCGAGTATGTGTGCGCCAACGGTCACAAAAGACCGGATGCCCATTTTCACCCAGTTCAAAAAGGAAGGTTCAGCCACACGGTTTGGCTTGTGGCCCTGACGTTTTCTGTGGTCGTATTCTTTTTGTCCTAACCGCCCCGAAGGCGTGGGGATATAGGAAGCATCTGACTTTCTTGACAAAGGAGAACTCAAACCATGGATTTCGGTTTTCTAGGAAAGATTGAATTCACGCCGGAATTTCTGGCAGCCTTCTTGAGTATTACCCTGATCGACCTCGTCCTGGCCGGAGACAATGCCGTGGTCATTGCCATGGCGGTGCAAAACCTGCACGGAAAGCAGCGCAAATGGGGTATTATCCTTGGAGCCGGAGCCGCGGTTCTGCTCCGGGTCATTGCGACCTTTGTCTGCGCCCAGCTCCTGCTGATCCAGTTCGTGAAATTCGCAGGCGGTGCGGTCATTATCTGGATCGCGGTCAAGCTTCTCATCATGGGCTCTGAAAATGAAGGAGGTCACGGCAAGACAGCAGGCTCGGTGGCCCAGGCCATCTGGATCATCGTGGTGGCGGACATCAGCATGGCCATCGACAACATGCTGGCGGTGGCCGGGGCCTGCAAGGGGAACCTTTTTCTGCTCCTCTTCGGCCTGGTGCTGAGCATCCCTCTGGTGGTGGGAGGAGCAGGCTTGCTCTCCATGCTGATGAGCCGTTATCCCATTATCCTTTACATCGGCGCGGCCATCCTCGGTAAGGTGGGCGGAGAAATGATGATCACGGATCCGTTCATCGAGAACCTTCTCCACCCGAACAAGGCCGTGGAATATGGGGTGATGATTTTCTTCGTCCTTTTCGTCATTCTCTTCTCCAGGTACCTCATCAAGAGAAAAAAGGAAAAGGCCGGCAGAGACGGCGTGACAGCAGGGGCGGCTGCGAAAGCAGAAGCCCCGGTGCCGACAGCCGAATAATACGAACGCAATAGCAGAGCCAAATCCCCCCTTGCCCCCCTTTACTAAAGGAGGATGGGGGGATTTTAATGACTGGGCAAGTCGAAATGCTGTTCAACAGGTTCGTAATAAGAAAACCAAAGCGCGTTCTTTTGGTGTCAATCCGCAATTGACAAGAGGGGATCTACCGGGGTCCCCTTTTTGTCCTGGAGAGGGCGTGAAAGGGAGATTTCTTCTCATTGTCCTCAGCCTGACCGGCTTTGTGACCTCTTTCGGCGCTTATGTGGTGGCGGCCAATCTTCCGTCCTACTCCAGGGAAACCGGTGCAGGCTTGATCGTCATCGGTTTCCTGATCGCTCTCTATGACCTAGCGGAAATCTTCATCAAGCCTTTCGGAGCCCTGCTTTCCAGGAAGATCGGGGAGTGGGCCGTTCTTCGCATCGGGCTTGCCCTTTTCATTCTTGCTTCAGGGCTCTACCTTGCCCTTCCTCCCCAATGGCTCATCCTGGTTCGTCTGCTCCAGGGAGCAGGGGCCGCTTTCTTTTCCGTCATGTCCATGACTCTCCTCATCCGCTACTTCATGGAGCGGAAAGGCGCGGTCCTCGGAATCTACGGAGCTTTCAAGAACGCCGGATATGTCCTGGCTCCGACCATAGGAGGCTTTTTCGTTTACTACCATGGATTTCAATCAATTTTCGGCCTGTGCGCTGCGGCGGGACTGACCGTCGTCATTCTGACCTATGTGATCCGATCCGGGTTGCCCATGGCGGATGCTTCAGCCGCGGCCAAGAAGAACAAGAAAAGCCCGGCCCTGAAGGATCTCCTGGACTCCCTGAGAAATCGGCGGACCCTGCCCATTTTCCTGATCATGTTCTTCAACATGATCTTCATGGCTTCTCCTGTCGAGCAAAGGGCTGGATCCTCTGCAAGCCGGATTCGTGCTTGCCCTCAACGCAGCGGTCTACCTGGCGGTGCAGCCCTTTGCAGGAAGGCTTTCCGACAGCCTGGGGAGGAAGAAAGTCATCACCCTGGGCCTTGCCTTGTGCACTCTCTGCATTTCCTTCATCCCCTTTCTTCCCAGCCCCTTCTACATCGGAGCCGCCTGTCTCATGGCTGTGGGCATTGGCTGTGTGGCTCCTCTCGGTGAGGCCTTCATTGGGCATCGCCGGGTCCTACAAGGAACTGGGCGAGATGACCGGTCCTCTCACCATGGGATTTGTCGGCCAGGCGCTTGGGCTCCAGTGGGCCTTTCTCATGGTGGGTGTGGTCGGCATCGGAAGCCTCGTGTGTTTGGGCTTCTTGAAAGAAGTGGCACGGACGAAGTAGTCTGGTGGCACGGACAAACTGTGTTTGTCCGTGAGAGACGAGGGATGGATCTGGCGCTACCACGGACAAGCAGAGCTTGTCCGTGCCACCATGAGGGAGATTGTCCATGGTGAGAGAAGAATCACGAGGACACGAACACGGACAAGCAAGCTTGTCCGTGCCACCAAAGAAAAAACCATCTCTGACATATCACGGACAAACAAGTTTGTCCGTGCCACCCAGGAAAAAGATAAGGCACTTCAACGATCCGGGCCATATTCACTTTCTAACCTTCTCCTGCTATCAGCAGCTTCCCTTCTTCAAAAGCGATCGAACAAGAGAGTGGTTGGTTGAAGCAATTGCCAATGCCGGCGGAAAACACAAATTCTCCCTCCTGGCCTACGTGATCATGCCGGAGCATGCCCATCTTCTTATCCGACCCCATCTTCTGAATTACGATATTTCAGCAATTTTGAAGGCCATCAAACAACCTGTTGCAAGGAAGGCGAAGCGCTTTCTGGAAGGAGAAAACATAGGGTGGCTGAAGAAACTCACCGTAAAGAGAGGCAACAGAGAGGTGTTTCGTTTCTGGCAGGTCGGGCCTGGTTACGACCGAAACATAAGAGATGAAAAAGAGCTATTGGAAAAGATACAATACATCCACAACAATCCGGTGAAAAACGGTCTTGCGGCAACTCCTGAGGGTTGGCTTTGGTCCTCCTGAGGGTTGGCTTTGGTCAAGTGCAGGCTGGTATCTGGACAGAAGAGATGGTAAAATTACAATCGATGGTGGCACAATGGGTGGCACGGACAAACGGTGTTTGTCCGTGATTGAAGAGGGATAGATCGTGCGCTTCCACGGACAAGCAGAGCTTGTCCGTGCCACCGAAGAAATGAGTTCATTGCAGATGCCTGCAGAGAGAGGTTGGTGGCACGGACAAACTCCGTTTGTCCGTGATTTTGGGGGGAAACCCATCGTGAACGAAAAAATCCGAGTCCTTCTGGTGGATGACGAGAAGCAGTTCGTGACGAACATGGCCCGAATCCTCAAGGTGAGAGGATTCGACGTCAGCAC
>JALOPA010000744.1 GCA_025454125.1 Thermodesulfobacteriota bacterium | reverse complement strand
AGATGTCCGAGTTGGCCGAAGGAGCGCGACTGGAAATCGCGTGTACCGCCTAAAAGCGGTACCGTGGGTTCGAATCCCACTCTCTCCGCCATATTTTTACCTGCCCTTGGGGGTTTGAGGGTCGGCACGGCGGCCGATCTTGCGAATTTTGCGAGAAACCTCCGAGTCCGTCACTCCCGCGCAGGCGGGAGTCCAGAATACCTTGCAAGAAATGGATTCCCGCCGGAGTTTCTCCGCCTCAGGTGGGCGGGAATGACAGAACCGGGCGGTTACCGGATTCGATCTGAACAGGGTGAACCGAGCACGATTCTTTTTGAGCGACGGTTATGACGTACGAAGTTTTTGCCAGGAAATGGCGGCCGCGGGTTTTCGAGGACGTGATCGGGCAGGAGCACGTGATCCACACGCTGGTGAACGCCATCACCACGGACAGGCTCGCCCACGCGTATCTCTTCAGCGGCCCCAGGGGCGTCGGCAAAACGTCCATCGCCAGGATCCTGGCCAAAGCCCTCACCTGTAGTGAAGGCAAGCCGGGCATCCCCTGCAACCGCTGCCACTCCTGCCTTGAAATCACCCAGGGCTCTTCCGTGGACGTGCAGGAGATCGACGGAGCATCCAATCGAGGCATTGAGAACATCCGTGATCTCAGAGAAAACATCAAGTACATGCCGGCTTCCGGTCCTTTCCGGATTTACATCATTGATGAAGTCCACATGCTGACCAAGGAGTCATTCAACGCTCTCCTCAAAACGCTCGAGGAGCCGCCGGCTCATGTGAAGTTCATCTTTGCGACGACCGAACCCCACGGGCCGGGCTGACCCTCATTGCCAGAGAGGCGGAAGGGAGCATGCGGGATGCCGAGAGCCTTCTGGACCAGGTCGTCTCCTACACCGGGCCCAAGGTGGAGGACCGGCAGATCACGGAACTCCTCGGCGTGGTGGACAGGGCCCTGCTCTTCGAGGCCTCTCGCGCCGTGCTTGAAGGCTCGGCCAAGACCTGCATTGAAATCGTGGACCAGATCTACAACTACGGCCACGACATCAGAGAGTTCTATCGGGCTCTCATGGATCAGTTCAGAAATCTCCTCATGAGCGTCGTCGCGCCCTACGACGATCTCCTCGACATGGTGGAAAGCGACCGAGAAGCTCTCACAGCCCAGGCGCAAAAGGCCGGAAAAGAAAAGCTGCAACAGATCCTGAACTATTTGATCGTCCGGGAAGAGAGTCTCCGCTTCACGTCCCATCCCAGGCTGGTTCTGGAAAGCATCATGATCAGGCTCTCTCAGATGGGAGAGGTGGCGGCGTTGGAGGAGCTGATCCGGAGGCTCGAATCTCTTGAAAAAAGGCTCTCCTCTCCGGACACAGCCGGTGGAACTCCAGAGCCAGCAGCCCGGGGCTCGACCCGTACGGCGGGACCCGCTGAAGCTTCGCTCCCTCCTTCCGCCTTCCCCGGCAGGGCTATGGCGAAGGAACCACCCCAAGGCTTCGGAGAGCACCCGCATTCCTCCAAAGCCGCGAGGCCGGCGAAGGCGGTTGCAGGGGAACCGGTTCAGGCAGCCGATGAGAAGAAGGCTTTGCCCCAGACGGTCCTTAAAGACGACTGGGACGCGTTCCTGAAATTCGTCGCTTCCAAGAACAAGCGGATGGCGAACACGCTCGAAGGCTTCCCGTTTCTGGAAGGCTTTCCGGAGAGAGTTGTGATCGGCAAAAGTCCTAAACGCTTTGAGAGCGGTTACTTCGATGATTCGGAGAGAAGCGAAGAACTGAAAACCCTTGCCCGCCAGTTTTTCAAACGGGACGTGAGAATCGATTTCAGCTCTCAAAAAAAAGCGGTGGAAAGCCCTCCCCCAAAAGAGGCTCCCCAAGCATCGCCCCAACCCCAAGGGGTCCGGGACGTGCTGAACATGTTCCAGGGGGAGATCCGGGGAGAAGTCTCTGAAGATCAAAGGAGAAAAGAATCATGAAAGGCATGCCCAACATGGGGAACTTGCTCAAGCAGGCACAGCAATTCCAGGCCAAGATGGCCAAGCTTCAGGAAGAGCTCGGGGAGAGAACGGTGGAGGCCTCCTCCGGAGGAGGGATGGTCACGGTGGTGGCCAACGGCCGTCAGGAAGTTCTCTCCATCAAAATCGACCCGGAGGTGATCCGTTCTGAAGAAGCCGACATGCTTCAGGATCTGGTTCTCGCCGCGGTCAACGACGCCCTGTCCAGAGCGAAAAGCATGGTCAACGAAGAGATGGGCAAACTCACCCACGGGCTCAACCTCCCCAACATCCCCGGACTTCTCTAGAGCAGGTTCATGAGCATCTATCCGGCGCCCCTTGAACATCTCATCAAGAACCTGTCCCGGTTGCCGGGGATCGGCCAGAAATCGGCCGCCCGGGTGGCTCTCCACATCCTGAGGAGTCCAAAGGAACTGGCCGAAAACCTGGCTCAAAGCCTGCTCGACGTGAAGGAGCAGATCCGTTTCTGTTCCGTGTGTTTCAATTTCACCGACAAAGATCCCTGCTCTATTTGCGCGGATGACTCACGCTCCAACGGAGTGTTGTGCCTCGTTGAAGGACCGGGCGACCAGCTGGCCCTGGAGGAGTCCGGCGCCTTCAAAGGGAAATACCACGTGCTCCATGGGGTGCTGTCTCCCCTGGACGGCGTCGGGCCTGAGGATCTCAAAATCGGGGAACTCATGGGCCGCCTCGGCCGGGAGTCGATTCAGGAGGTCATCCTCGCGACCAACCCCACGACGGAGGGAGAGGCCACGGTTTCCTTTCTCACCAAGCTCCTCTCAGAAAAGGGGATCAGGATTTCCAGAATCGCTCTGGGGATTCCCATGGGAGGGGATCTGAAGTACATGGATCCCATGACGCTGCGCCACGCGCTCAAGAGCCGGACCCCCGTGTCGCCATGATTTCCGACCGTGCCCTCAAAGAACTCGCCTCACTCCTCGGCCCCGAGCACCTCACCACTCGTTCTGAGGATTTGGCGACCTTCGGAACCGACGCCACGAAGCTTCGCTTCATGCCCGACGCCGTGGCTTTCCCCGGGACCTCCGAAGAGATCTCCGGGATTTTTCAGGTGGCCAACCGGGAACGGTTCCCCGTGATCCCGCGGGGTGCGGGCAGCGGAAAGAGCGGCGGGGCCTTGCCTGTGCAAGGGGG